>CAZPCE010000205.1:0-5670 GCA_964584915.1 uncultured Arenimonas sp.
AGTATTGGCGCAGGCGCGTGTAGCAGACTTTGATTCCGTCTGGATTGAAGGCGACGGCGAGCTGGAAAACAGGTATGGCTTGCGTGTGCCGGTGCTCAGACACACACGCAGCAGTATGGAGTTGGATTGGCCGTTCAGCGCCGAGCAGGTGCGTGAGCTTATGGCTTCTTCGGCGCAGGTTTGACGGCGCTTGCAGGCGTTGCGGCGGGCGACAAAATCAAACGGGTGTTCACCGTGACGGCATTCGGAATCAGCTCCACATCATCCCAATCGCCAATGCCGACCTTGAAATCAAGACGCTGAACTTTTGCGCTGCCGACCAGTTGCGGTTTCGCGCCCGGTGTCCAGGTAAACGTCAAAGGTGCCGCCTTGGAAATGCCGCGCAGGGTCAGCACGCCGTCGGCGACGAAACGATTGCCTCCGAGGGCACGGAATTTCGTTGCAACATAACGTGCTTCGGGTTGCGCTTTCGCATTGAAGAAATCGGCGCCGACCAGCATTTCGTCGCGCTCGGAATTTTTCGTATTCGCACTGCTTAATGTGATCCGCACATCAAATTTGCTGTCGGTTAGTTTTGCCGGATCGAAGCGGATGCTGGAATTGAATTTTGCAAAGTTGCCTGTAAATGCTTCGCCCTGGTAGCTTCCGGTAAAGCCCAAGCTTGAGCCTGGTTGCTGTGCATAGTCGGTCGCAACGACGGAACTGCTGACGAACGCAAAAAAAAGAATTAGATAGCGCATGGGGGACCTCATGGTTTTTTCGCAAGCCAGGGCAGCATGCGCGTCAGTGTGTTGTCTTTATCCAGATAATGGTGCTTCAGCGCCGCGCCGGCGTGCATCAGCATCAATAGAGCCAGAATATAGAAAAAAGTTTCATGCGCATCGCCGGCCAATTCCTTCAGTTGTGGGTCGTAGCCACTTAATTTCGGCAGCTTGAAAATGCCGAAATATTTCAGTGGGAACCCGGCTGCCGAGTTGAATAGCCAGCCACTGATGGGCATTGCGAACAAAAGCACATAAAGTGCGCCATGGGTCAGCTTGGCGACCCATGATTGCCAGGCGGGCGTGTTTTCCACTTCATCGGGATTCGTCGAGAAAAAACGCCAGAGCAGCCTGAGGATGGTCAACCCCAATACGGTCAAGCCGAAGCTTTTATGCATGGCGTAAATCTGGATTTTCTGAGGCCCGTTCGGCAGATCGGTCATGATCAGTCCGACCGCCATCAAACCCAGGATCAAAACAACGGTAAGCCAGTGCAGGCCAATACTTAAGCTGCCCCAGGTTTGCGAGTTATTTTTTATCGGCATTGTTTTGCTCCGGTGTTTGTTCTGTCTTGCTGCGGGTGGCTTCGAGCTCGATGATGATTTTAACTTCGTCGCCGATCAGGTTGGACCACGCATCCATGCCAAACGATTTCCTGCTAAGCGTGGCGGTCGCCGAAAAACCGATTGTTTTCTTGAGGTTCAGCGGATGGCGTTTCAATGCGTTCAACGTGAAGTTAAGCGTGACAGGCTGGCGCGTGCCGCGAATGGTCAGTGTGCCGCGTGCGATGCCGGAGTTGTCGGATACTTTTTCTATCTTTTCGGAAACGAAAGTGGCGGTCGGGAATTTTTTCGCATCGAAAAAAGTGCCATCCAGTATTTTTCCCTGCCAATTTGCGTCACCCAAATTCAGGCTGCTCACGGGAATGGAGACAGAGATCGATGAATGACTCCAGTCCTTTTCATCGAATTCCAGTTTTCCAGAGCTGCCCGAAAAAGTCCCTATCGGGTTCGAAAACCCGGCATGGGACACCATGAAAGCGATACGCGTATGGACCGGATCAACCTGGAATGATTCGGTACTTGCCTGCAGGTTGCCGGCGAGCGATAAAAAAAAGATGGCGAGCAGTTCGGGCTTCATAAAGTTCTCCTGGCTGCATTCTAGCGCCCTATCGGTATTCGCATAGAGGCTGAGGTGAAATGAATCGTTGCAGGCTGGAAACATCGAAGCATCTTGCAGACAGGTATTGCCCAATTTGCCAATCTTTGAAACGATTGTGTCAGGGATACCGGGGAAATATTAATGCGTTTATGCCTTTTGCTTGGGCTGGTACTTTGCTGCTCATCGGTTCAGGCCAGCTTGCCGGAAACACCGCAGTTCAGACAGTTGACGGTTGCCGATGGCTTGCCGTCCAGCACTTTGTATGCCGTCACGCAGGACAAGAAAGGGTATTTGTGGATAGCCAGTAAAGACGGCCTGGCCCGCTACGATGGCGTTGGCTACAAGATTTATCGCTATGCGCCAGGTGACGATAATTCCCTTCCCGGCAATGTGGTGCAGGCATTGCACGTCGACAAGCAGGATCGGTTATGGATCGCTACCGAAGGCCAGGGTATCAGCAGGTTTAATGCCGAACGCACCGATTTCACGCATTTTCGAAAAAGCACCCATCCTGAAATCGGAAGCGACGATATCTGGGCGATGACTTCGACTGCCGATGGTGCGCTGTGGTTTGGCACCTTCGGCGGTGGCTTGCACCGAATGGATGCCGGTGGAAAGATCAGGCGGTTTATGCCTGTTAAAAATCGTGCCGACTCAATAACTAGTGCCACAGTTTTATCACTAGCTGTCGATGTGAAAAACCGATTATGGGTAGGCACAACAAAAGGTCTGTGTCTTTGGGATGGAAAAAAATTCAATCCTATTAATGTGAGTGCAACTACTAATACGTTCATCATGCAATTAGTGAGTGACGAGGACGGAGGTGTTTGGGCTGGGACCGGAAATGGTTTGCTGCACCTGTCTTCTGATGGGAAACAGCAGGGTGATGTACTCTTGCCCGAAAAGATGATTACTGGGCTTTGGAAGGATCAGCAAGGATCTGTATGGTTTAGTGACGGCCCTCGTGTCTTTCAATGGCATGATCAGCAGTTGTTGAGCTACATGACCGACACGCAAACACCTGCAAAAATATATGGCGTTTTTGAAGATCATGAGGGGGGGGTCTGGTTTCCTACCGAAGATCGTGGGTTATTAAGATTGTCTGCAGGATGGCGAAATTTTTCAGTCTTTAGGCATGAAGAAAATAAAAGTTCGTTATCAGGTGTTGCAGTGCTTGCTGCTGCGGAGGCTCATAAAAATGAAGTTTGGTTGGTAAGTCAAGGCGGTGGCCTTGATAAAATAAATCTTGAAAACGGTCATTTTGAACGAGTGCTTGGTGATATAAAAACTTGGACACAGCGTCTGTGGTCGGTGCTTCAAACTCGTGATGGTAAAGTTTGGCTGGGCCACAGTAATGGATTGGTATCTATTGATCCGAGTACAAGAACGTTGAAGCAAGTTGTAACTGCAGAGAATGCTTTGGCCGGCGCAGTGCGTTTGTTAATACAAACCAACGATGGCTTGTTGTGGTCGGCTACATATGGTGCCGGCATTGAAGCGCGCGATGAATCAGGTCGGATTGTGCATAGGATCGTGCCTAATGATGGTCGGGGTCTGCAATCTGCCGACCCCGACCAATTCGCACTAAGCCCTGAAGGTAAATTGTGGGTTGCTACTGCACAAGGGTTGTTGCGCTGGGACGATGATGCCGAAAAATTCATTTCCATCGATGGCGGTCCTGTCGATCGCGTCGACGCATTCTGTTTCCTCGCGGCTGATACCGTATGGGTGCATCGCATGGGTGTGCTCGAGGCATTCCAGTGGAACGGCCGGAAGCTCCAAAGCCTGCGTCGTGTGACGGGCGATGATGGTTTGCCACCGGTGGAAGTTGGATCGATTTTGCCGGATCGTAGCGGGAATTTATGGCTAACGACTACCCGTGGCTTGTTGCGCTACAACGTCCTGACCAACAATTTCCGCATGTTTGGCGAACGCGATGGTTTGCCCAGTCAGGAATTTGACATGCAGCCGGCATTGCTTACATCGAGCGGCCTGATTTTGGCCGGTACAGCCAAGGGACTGGTGATATTTGATCCGATAAAAATTCGAAATCAAAGCGTATTGTCGCCGCTTGTCGTCGATGGATTATCGGTACGACGAGGTGAGGACAGAATCGACTTTCCATTGATGTCGCCTGCCGTCGATTTGCAGTCCAATGATCGCGATTTAACCATCAATTTGAGATTGCTTTCGTTTGCGGACGCTCCCGCCCATCGCTACCGTTTCTTGTTGAGAGGATATGACAGGGATTGGGTTGAGGCCGGAGCATCGGGCGAACGGGTTTTCTCAAGCCTGCCTGCAGGCAGCTATCAATTGGAAGCAAAAGCCGCGGATGTGGAAGGGCGTTGGTCCGCTCCTTTGAAACTGAAGCTGGTGGTACATCCGCCATGGTGGAAAACGGGCTGGGCAAATATTCTCTGGATGCTTTTATTTTGCATGGCAATCCTGGGGTTGGCTTTGTCGTATCGCAATCGCCTGACGCAACGTAACGAACAGCGTTTACGCGATCAGGAACGGGAAATAGCCCAGCAAAATTCACTGGCAAAGTCCCGCTTTCTGGCGACATTGGGGCATGAAATTCGTACGCCAATGACCGGGGTGCTCGGCATGGCGGAGTTGTTGCAGGGGAGTGAACTGGATACTCAGCAAAGACATCGCGTGACGGCCATTCAAGGTGCTGGCCAGCATTTGTTGCGTTTGGTTAATGACGTGCTTGATTTGGCGCAGATTGAGGCAGGCAAACTTTGTTTGCACGATGAAATATTCGATGTGAAGACATTGCTCTCGGAAGTTTCTGATTTGCTGAAGCCGCTGGCGGAAATGAAGGGTTTGAGTTTCAGCTACGTGCTCGACAAGGGCACTCCCGGGTTTTGCATCGGGGATGCGGATCGCATCAGGCAGATATTGCTTAACCTGGGTAATAACGCCATCAAATTTACCGAGCAGGGACAAGTACGGGTCCGCACTTCCGGCCTGGTTCCCCATGGCCTGCAGTTGCAAGTATCGGATACCGGGCCAGGCATGAGTGCAGAACAACAGACTAGACTGTTTCAAAGATTCGAGCAGGCCGAAGGTAATCGAACAAACCGGCGTTATGGTGGCAGCGGTTTGGGCTTGGCCATCTGCCAGGAATTGGCAGCAGCAATGAAAGGACATATTGAAATAAAAAGCAGTCTTGGCCAAGGCGCGTTGTTTATTGTCGAGTTGCCGCTGCGTAATGCGAGCGAAGGAACGGCGCGGGAGATGATGCAGGCAAGAACGATAATCGTAAACCCGACTTTGCGCGTCCTGCTGGTTGAAGATGATCCGCTCGTTGCCGAGGTTTTGTGCGCATTGCTCGACAGCTTGGGGCATAGAGTCGTTCATGCGAATCAAGGCATGCTGGCGCTTTCTGAACTGGCCACCCAAAGTTTTGATATCGCTTTACTGGATCTTGATCTGCCAGGTCTTGATGGTCTTGAGCTCGCCAGCCTCATTAAGGCACAAGGCCATGATTTTCCGATGATCGCAATAACCGCAAGGGCCGACGCCATGGCAGAACCTGAAGCGCTGGCAGCCGGAATGAAAGCGTTTGTTCGCAAACCGCTTAACGCGGAGGACTTGCAGGCGGTCTTGCAAGCCTTTGCAGTTCCACCGACAACGCAAAACACAGACGACTGACAGTGCAAAACGCGTTGACACAATTCGAGGATAACAATGCTGTCTCGGATTGGTTTGGCGCTTCGTTCGTCTTGTTACACCCGCAATT
>CAZPCE010000206.1:0-5639 GCA_964584915.1 uncultured Arenimonas sp.
GCGGTAAATTCGGCACTGGAACTCATGCAGCCTCCGTCAGGATTTTCAGTTCATCGACCTGGCTTTCGCGGGTGAGGATGTTGATCAATTCGTCCATGTCGCCCGTCATGATTTGCGGCAGGGCATACAGGGTCAAGCCTTCCACGCGGTGGTCGGTAATGCGACCCTGCGGAAAATTATACGTACGGATGCGCTGGCTGCGATCGCCGCTGCCCACCTGCAAGCGGCGTTCCTGCGCCTGCGTTGCCTGCTGCTTGCTGACTTCGGCTTCGTACAATTTCGATTTCAACAAGGACATCGCCTGCGCCCGGTTTTTATGCTGGCTGCGCTGATCCTGGCACTCGACGATCAGGCCGGTCGGCAGATGCGTGATGCGAATCGCCGAATCGGTTTTATTCACGTGCTGGCCGCCGGCGCCGGAGGCACGGAAAGTATCGACTTTCAAATCGTTGGGGCGGATTTCAACTTCGTCGATTTCATCCAGTTCCGGAAGAATGGCGACGGTTGCTGCTGAAGTATGGATACGGCCCTGGGTTTCGGTGTCGGGAACGCGTTGCACGCGATGCGTACCGGATTCGAATTTGAATTTCGAATACGCGCCCTTGCCTTCGATACGCGCGATGATTTCCTTGTAGCCGCCATGCTCGCCTTCGCTGGCGGAAACGATTTCCACCAACCAGCGCTTCTTTTCCGCGTAACGCGTATACATGCGGAATAGATCGCCGGCAAAAATCGCGGCTTCATCGCCACCGGTGCCAGCGCGGACTTCCAGAAACAGGTTGGCGTCGTCGCGAGGATCCTTCGGAATCAGCAGCAACGACAATTGCTCGTCGAGTTCGGCGATGCGTGCCTGCGCGGCCGGAATTTCCTCTTCGGCCAATTCCCGCATTTCCGGGTCGCTGCGCATTTGTTCGGCCGAGACCAAGTCTTTCTGGGCCTGGCGATACAGCGCGAGATTGTTCGCGACCGGTTCAAGTTGGGAATATTCTTTCGAAAGTGTGCGAAATTTCTGGTTGTCGTTCATCACCGACGGATCGGACAGCAAGTGTCCGACTTCTTCGTGACGCTCGGCCAGGATTTCCAGTTTTCGCAGCAAGCTAGGGGTCATGGGTGTTGAATCACTTTTCGTTATCTTGATTGTCGCTTGAATAAAGTTTTTCGGCGGCACGCAATAAGTCCGCATCGCCACGGAGCGCTGCTTCTCTTAACGCCGCCGTCGGTGCGTGCAGCAATTTATTGGTGAGCTTGTGTGCCAGTAATTCCAGTACGGTTTTCGGATCTTGCCCGCTGGCCAATTGTTCGCGTGCCTGATCGAGCAAGGCATCACGCGCCTGTTCGCCGCTGGAGCGCAATTTCTTCAACGCGTTCTGGTTGCCCTGCGCCTGCGACCACGCCAGAAAATGCTGGACCTGCAAGTCGATGATGACTTCGGCTTCGTTGGCCGCTTCGCGCCGGGATGCGCGGTTGTCTTCGATCACCTGTTCCAGATCATCGACGGTGTAAAGATAGACATCGGACAACTCGGCAACGTCCGCCCCAATATCGCGCGGTACTGCGAGGTCGAGCAAAAACACCGGTTTATGTTTCCGTTGCTTCAACGCCGATTGCATCATTGCCTTGTTCAGAATCGGTTCGCGGCTTGCGGTCGCGCTGATCACGATGTCGGCCTCGAACAAATGCCGATCGATATCGTGCAGGGGCAGGGCGACGCCGCCATGTTGCGATGCCAGTGTTTGCGCATGTTCCAGCGTACGGTTTGCGATCAGCAGGCGTTTGACTTTTGCATCGCTCAGATGCCGTGCTGCCAGCTCGATGGTGTCGCCAGCACCGATCAGCATCACGGTGGCGCGGTTCAGTTCGCTGAACAGGCGTTGCGCCATCCTGACGGCGGCAAAAGCAACCGACACCGGGTGCGCACCGATGCGGGTATCGGTGCGAACGCGTTTGGCGACGGAAAAGGTTTGCTGAAAAAGGCGATCGAGCGTGCCATGTACGGTATGCGCATCGCGTGCAGCCTGCCATGCCGTTTTGACCTGGCCAAGAATCTGGGGTTCGCCGAGAATCAGCGAATCAAGCCCTGCCGCAACGCGAAATAAATGCCGCACTGCGTGCGCGTCGACATGTTCGTACAAGTAGGTTTTGAGCGCATCGACCGACAGGCCATGCTGCTGCGAAAGCCACTGTATCAATTCGATTTCGGCGCCCGGGTCGATTTGCGCATAAATTTCGGTACGGTTGCAGGTGGAAAGCACGGCCGCTTCATGTACGCCGTTCAGCGATTGCAAGGCTTTGAGTGCCTCGGGCACCGATCCGGCTTCCACGGCGACCTTTTCGCGCAGGGCAATGGGAGCAGTTTGGTGATTGAGGCCGAGCGCGATGAAGGGCATGGATGGGCGGTGCTGGGTTATGCTATTGGATAGGTGCCGGCTATTCTAACGTATTGGTGTTCCAATGATTTTTCGAGTGCTTGTACTCGGGTTTTTCCTCTTTTCCAAACCCTTGCTGGCCGAGCCGTTGATGGACGACAAAAGCCAGACGGTAGCAGCCGTGATGGCTGCCGAATATGCCTTGCAAAACAAGGATATCAAGACCGCCGCGCTCGAATACGCCAAGGCGGCACGATTGAGCGACGACGCGAGTTTGTCCGAACATGCCGTCTCTTTGGCCATGAGCATCAAAATGACCGACCTCAGCCGCAAGGCGCTGGCCCGCTGGCGCGAGGTGGCGCCGAACTCGGCCGAGATGTGGGCAATGAATTTGCGGTTGGCGATGCAGCTTGGCGAAGCCGAGTCAGCCTTTATCTACTCGCGAAAACTGCTGAGTTACGGTACTCCCGAGTACACCACTGCGCTGTTCGACGTTTTGAGGACCGAAAAAGACGACGGTGCCGTGATGTCGCGGGCGGTTCTTCGCGATATCGCCGATAACGCGGTAATGCCGGAAAACGTGCAGGTATGGATGCAGCTGTTGTTTTTGGCCGATGCGCTTGATGCGCCGGCTGCCACCCGGGTATTGAGCGAAAAAATCGTCCAGAAATTCCCGAATGATGCGCGCGCACAGATCATCGGTGCGACCGCTTTGCGCTTGAAAGGCGATGAAGCCGCAGCGCTTGCGATGGTTCAGCGTGCGACTACGCTGCAGCCGCAAAACAGCTGGGTCAAGCAAAGCATCATGAGCGAATTTGCCCAACTACATGCCTGGCTTGATGCCGAGAAATATCTTGCCGCCGGGCCGCAGGATGAAAATACCTGGCTCTTGCGCGGGCGCTTGATCCTGGAAGCCAAACAGCATGACGTTAGCGAATTGTTTTTGAACGCGTTGTTGCAACAACAGAAACAGCCCAGCCAGAAGCTCCAACTTTTGCAGGCGCAACTGGCGGATTCGCTGGGTCGTTGGAGCGACGCGGAGCGTTGGTATCGCGGTGTCAGCGCGAGTCCGGAGCGGGATCGTGCGCAGCTGCGTTTGCCCGTAGTGCTGTCGAACCAGAATCGTTGGGATGAAGCTTTGGCGCAACTGCATGCATTCCAGAAAAACGAACAGGCCGACGGCGAATTCGTGCGCGACAGCTATCTGGTGGAAGCGGATCTATGGGCCAAGCAAAACAAGGATGCGCAGGCGATGAAGACCTTGAATCGCGGCCTGGCGATATTCGAGGCGGATCCATTATTGCTTTACGGAAGGGCCATGCAGAACGCCGGTCAAAACCGGGTCGATGCCGCGCTTGTGGACCTGAAAAAAATCATCGAGGACAACAACCAGAATGCCGAAGCGCTCAATGCCTATGGCTACACGTTGGCGCAACACAAGAAACAATACGACTATGCGCTGCCCTACATAGAAAAAGCGCTGAAACTCAGGCCTGGCTCGGCTTCCGCCATGGACAGCCTTGGCTGGGTCAAATTGATGCAGAAAAAATACGACGAAGCGCAACACTGGCTGGAAAAGGCCTGGAGCAAATCGAAGGACGCTGAAATTGCTGCGCATCTGGGTGAGCTGTACTGGCTTATTGGCCGCAAGGACGAGGCAAGAAAAATATGGTCGCAAGGGCAGGCAATCGACCCGCAATATTCGTTCTGGCCCGTGATCAAGAAAAAATATTCGCCATGAAAAAAATCCTTCTCGTTTTGTGTTGTGCGTTTATCGCTGCTTGCCATCCCGTCGTTAAGCCCGTTGCGGATATGGGAAATTTGCAGCGGCAAACCGAACGCGAGCTCGCGTTGAAAAAGCAGGATGCATGGAGCTTTCGCGGACGCATCGCGATCAGCGACGGCCAGCAGGCCGGCACGGTTAAGATGCGCTGGCAACAGCGCGGCGAACAATTCGATATCGAAATTTCATTGCCGATCACCAATCAGAAATACCGTTTGCGCAGCATCAATAATAAAGTCCGTCTTGAAGGCTTCGGTTTGGTCATGCTGGAAGGCGATAACGCCGAAGCCGTGCTGCAGCAGGCTACCGGATGGCGCATTCCCTTCAGGGATATGCAGCAATGGCTGCGCGGGATGCGTACCAATGGCGCTACCCGGATCGAGTTCGCACCGAACGGATTGCCGGCACAGTTTCGCGAAAACGGCTGGCTGGTGGATTACCGTGGCTGGGATGCGGCGGCTTTGCCGATGCCGACAAAAGTGTTTGCGAATTCGACTGAGAACGGCAAGAACGCGAGTGTCCGCCTGCAGATCGAAGCCTGGGAAATCCCGTGAGTGAGTTTTCCGAGGTCGATGGCTGGAGCACTTGGCCGGCACCGGCAAAAATTAATTTGTTCCTGCAGATCGTCGGCCAGCGTGACGATGGTTATCACCTTTTGCAAACCGTATTTCAGTTGCTTGATTGGGGTGACAGCGTACATGTACGGCTGCGTGAAGATGGCGTTGTAAGCCGCGCCGGCATTGACGATTACGGTGTCGATGAAGCGGACGATTTGATTATTCGTGCCGCTAAAATCCTGCAAGAGCGCGGTAATATCAAGCAAGGCGCCGAACTGGCGGTGAGTAAACGTATTCCGCTTGGCGGTGGTTTCGGTGGAGGATCTTCTGATGCCGCAACGGTGTTGCTCGTATTGAATTCACTCTGGCGGGCCGACCTGAGCATCGATGAATTGGCGGAGTTGGGGCTGACGCTTGGCGCAGATGTGCCGGTTTTTGTCCGGGGTCATAGCGCTTGGGCCGAGGGCGTGGGTGAAAAAATATCGCCGATAGAATTGCCGAAAGCCGCGTATTTATTGGTCGATTCGGGCATCAGCGTGCCGACCCGAAAACTTTTTCAATCTTTGGAATTGACTCGAAATGCCGCTCCGGCGACAATAGCGGACTACGTTTCAGTAACAGTGCTCGGGAATGCCTTCGAGCCGGTTGTGCGGGCAAGAGAATCAACAGTCGATCGACTGCTGGAATTTTTGTCCCAGTTCGGCCCGGCAAGCTTGACCGGCACCGGCGGCGGCTGTTTTGTAAGGTTTGAAAGCCTTGCGGAAGCCCAAGCCGCTCAGAATCGTTTGCCTTCGGGTCTTAAAACCTGGGTCGCAAGTGGTGTGAATCGCTCGGTTTTGCTTACGCAATTGGAGCGCTGGACTGAAAAACGGGATTTGTAGGGGCGTCGCCAAGTGGTTAAGGCACCGGGTTTTGATCCCGGCATTCGTAGGT
>CAZPCE010000207.1:0-1279 GCA_964584915.1 uncultured Arenimonas sp.
ACACGCTGTTATTGCGGCAGAACGGAATACGGACGCCACCGATAATGGCCACGCGACGGGGATTGCTCATGGTGAAATCCTTATTCAGGGTCAGCGGCTGGCGCTGGCATAATGGGGTGCACTGAGGATAGCTTAGTGGGCTAGAGCAAGATTTCCAAACTTGGCTGTTGAAGGAACACCATGATCGATACCGTTAGCTTCCTGGGTGCGTTCGCACTGGAATTGAGTCCGCAAACGCGCGCTCAGACACCGTGTCTGCAACAAGCCCAGGCCGGCGAATTGGCGGCACTGTTGGCACGGGACCTGGCACGCTGGGTGCCCGAGGTGCGGGATTGCGACTTCACCCTGCTCGCCGCCGTGTTTGATCCGGTGGAAGTCCTGCGCCCCGGTTTTCCGCTTCATGCCGAACTGGAACGCCTCACTGCGCAGGCACCGGGACAAGGGCAGGCGCGAATCATTGCACTGGGAGCAAACGATGCTGCATTGCCGGAGACACTTTCGCCATCGCAAGAATTTGCCGAAGGCCCGTTTCGACTTCTGCCTTTTTTATTGCGCGGCGATTCCGACTTGATACAACAGGTCGGCGAACAACTGGAAGCCAGCCTGCTCGACATCGGCATGGCGCAGGCCGACACTGCTTTATTTGCTCAGGAAAGTTTCAAGGCGCAAATTGAACATGCGCGCTACCTCACCGTGCACGATCTGGCGGCGATGATGGCAATGCAATACGAACACGCCGGTTTGAAGAATGTCTGGCCGCTGATTGAAACCGCATTACTCGCTCCGGATGAAACCTGCTGGTGCGACGTGATACCGGAACCGCTGGCGCTGTATCGCGATCGCGAAATCCACATGACATTGCTGGATGCCGAGGACTGGCAGCACCTGGGCTACTGCGGCGAAGAGGAAAGTCCGGAAAGATGCGAGTTCCTGTTCGAACAATTTGAAATGCGGCAACGCCAGATGGCCGCGCTGTTTCAAGCGCACGGCCTTCAAGTGACGTTTGAACACTGCGCAAAAGGCAAAAACCCAAAACAGGTTTTGCTTTCGTAGGAGGGCCCTGGGGCCCGACGATTATTCATCGTGTGAAGGCGCCGGGCCCCAGGGTCCTTCTACGTCCATTATTTTGGCGTGTTTTGTACTGCCGGCAAACCGGACAAATAAAGCCAAAGCGCCGCTATTTCATCGTCGGTCATTTTCGACATAGCCGGCCAAGGCATGAACTTGTTCAACTCGCGGCCGTCCGGACGCTTGCCGGTGCGCAGTGCGGTCTGGAAAT
>CAZPCE010000207.1:1289-5627 GCA_964584915.1 uncultured Arenimonas sp.
GTTTGCCGGTACGTAACACAGTTCGAAAATCATTCAGCGACCAGTTTTTCAATGCGCCTTGCGTCAGATTCGCTGCCGACGGAAATTCCGGCGGCGTACCCGGCACATGTTGTCCGGCGAAATTTTCGCCGTGGCAACCGGTGCAGGTTTGGGCCAGGTATTTTCCGTATTCCGCCGTTGCCGCTGCCGGTGGAGCCAGGCGTTGGCGTGGCGAATGATCGATCGTTTCTGCCGGCAACAAGGGGAATTTATCCAGCGCGTAAAGCACGCGACCGAGTGGGCGAATCTCCAATGCATCCGGCTTGTTCGCGGCAGCCGGCAGGGCTTTGATATACGCGACAATCGCGGCGGTATCGGCATCACTCAGGTTTTGATAATCAGGCGAAGGCATGAATACCAGCGGACGTCCGCCCTCGCCGACGCCATGGCGAATTGCCCTGGCCATATCGTCGGGTGACAAATTTTTGCCGACGCCTCCGGCAGTCAGGTTGGAGCCAACGACTTTCATCACCGGGCCGCCGTCGAATACCAGCTTGCCCTGCGCGTTGTCACCGTGACAATCGGCGCAACCTTTGGCGACGAACAATCGCGCGCCGTAAGCGAGCGCGGATGGATCTCCCGGCAATACCAGCGGTGCATCCTGCACATCGTAGCGAATCGCCAAACCCTGTTCGGTTTTGTACCAGGCAAAACCGTAAAAGCACGCGGCGACAATCGCCAAAAAAGCCACCGTGCAGCCCACAAACTTCAATAATTTTTTCATGTCCAATCTCCCGTATCGACACTCGTCAACACTGCAAATAACAAAGCCCCCAATACCGGGTATTGAGGGCTGCTATGACAGTTACGATATTGTGTGAAGAAACAGGACAGCGATCATGAGCCATCGGTCATCGTGACCGATGGCCTAATATCGCCATCGGGCTTTGCTGTTTTGGCTGGCCGCATACCCCGCTAATCGGCAACACAGGCATAAAGATCCGACTTTGCGGGCTTGTTTTCGGCATTCTGCGCGGCCGCGACCAGCCCGGGAAACTCCGTGAACCGGATGGTCTTTATGCTGCTGATCGGACTCAATGACAAGGTCGCCTTTGGCCCGACCTGCAAGTCGGCGGTCTTTATTTGTTCCAGCGAATCGAGGGCTACGCTGCCTTTCAGTGTTTCAACCGACAGACTTTCGATATTGCCGTCGTGAATCTCGATATTGCTGGCGCAGCCTTTCTTCGGATCCGAATAATCGCGGGAGTCCACAATGCGCATATTGACTGCATCGCCTTTCCATTCCAGCAAATTCGACACCCGCACGTACAGGTTTCCCGGAATTGAAAGCGATTCGATATCGGCATTTTTAACTATCAGATTTTTCACCGCCGGTGGAATGACCAGATTCAGTTCACCGTAACTTTCAATACCGGAGGTAATCGTCATCTTGCTGCCGACGATTTTTACCGACAGCTCGGGCCCTTCGGTTTCGCGATGGTATTCGGAATCCTTTTCGAAACTCACGGACGCATCGGCATTGTCGACAATCTTTATTTTTGCCGTTGCCTCCGCTTTTATTTCGAGCGTATCGATACCGGTAAAGTCCAGGGGTTTTCTTGTTTCGGAAATGCTGGCAGGCAGGTATTTCGACGCCGCAATCGTCGTCAAAAAAATCGTCAGTGCCGCACCTAATAACAGCGGAGCGATTTTCATCAGGCAACCTCCCTTTCTTTCAGGGCGAAATAGCAGCCCAGCCACAACAATGTCGGCATGCTGATCCACATGAATGGGTACATGAATTGTTGGGTTGAAGACAATAGTCGCTCCGAACCCCAGTACTCGAAAATCGAATCGATCCTGCTGTTGAACAAGGCCGTAATTAAAAGGGTAACCAGCAGGATGAAGAAGGCGAGCAGTATCGTCTTGATGAACGGCATGGCGCGAAAATAGAGACTGCCCAGTACGGCGAAGGCTTGCAGTACCGTGAGCGACAACGCAATCGCGATCAGGTTGCCTGCATTTTCAACATGCCTGAATACGAAAAAGAGTTCGTACTTTTCCGGATCGTATTTCGGAACATACTCAGTCGCCAATACCAGTTGCAATTTTGCCTGTGCCTTGGCGATCAGCCAGGCCGGAATATCGCAAACATAAAACGCGATCGTGTACACGGCCGGGTACAGCAGAGCCACCACCAGAAACGCAAGCAGCCATTTTTCGAATATCGCCGCCGGCCGCATCAGGATAATCAAGGCAGACTCGCGTTTCGACATCCACTGGAAATATCGCGCCGCAAAAACGGGCGCCGTCAGGAACAGGCCGCAGTAATAGATCATTCCCTGGCCGTCGGTCGTCAATTCACGGAATCCGTACCCGTCGATGAAAATAATCAGCAACAGCACGAAGTGGATCATGATGGCGATCCCGATGAACCAGGCATAGGCTTTCCGATATTCCATCCAGTGTGCATTCGCCAGCGACAGGAAGCGCCGTAAATCAAACATGGGCCGATTCCTTCTTGGAAGTTTTCAAGGCATCCAGAATGCCGTCTTTTTGCATGCTCAGCGCCTTGTAAAGCAACTCCAGGTGGACCGGGCTTTTTGCGTCCGATGCATTCCTTGCGACATAGGCGTATTGCAGGCCCATCGCTTCGGAGTAGATCACGTCGGCAATTCGCGACAATTCGTTGCTGTCCTGCGCCACACCCATGATCAGGGCATCCGACAGCTCGGGCATCGTTGCCGAAAGCGCGAGGGTCGCGGAATCGATAAACAGGATATGGCTCATGACGCGCTCCAGATCGTGCGCCTGGTGCGTACTGATCAGCACCATGCGTTCGCGTTGTTCCGGGCGCGACATGATCAGTTTGAATTGATCGCGGCCGATGATGTCCAGGCCATTGGTCGGCTCGTCCAATAGCAACACCGGCGTGAACGTCGCCAATGCAAACGACATCGCCGCCTTTTTCTTCTGGCCAAGACTCATTTCATCGAAATTCTGCTGGTCGGAAATTTCAAAAATGGCCAGATATTCCGCGAATGCCTCGCGGGAAAATTTTGGATAAAACACCGACTGGGTTTTTGCCAATTGCAGTGCGGTCAGGTTCGGCAAATGGAACTCTTCGGGCACGATATAAATCTGGGCAAGAAAATCGGGATGGCGTTTGTGCGGTGGAAAACCGCGGACGCCGACATTCCCTTTCTGCGGAAACAGCAGGCCGGCCAGCAATTTCAGCAGCGTGGATTTGCCGCTGCCATTGCGGCCGAACACGCCGTAAACTCCGGGCTCATCGAGCTTCAGATTGAATTGCTGGTAGAGCTTGGTCTTCCGGTATTCGAAAGACAGATTATCGATATGAATCACAAGACTTCCTTGGCATGCGCTGCCGATACATTAAGGCAGCCGCATGAAGCTCGCATGTGGCTGCCGTGTGGTGGGTGTGTGCTGAAGACGACTAGCGCCTGGCCGAATAAAAAGCTTCTTCGGAAACTTCATGCCAGGCTTTCGCGCTGGCCTGGAATTTCTGCAGCGATGCGTATACTTCTTTCGCCATGGGATCGGAAGCGGCAACATCCGAAAGCACTGCCGTCGAAGCCGTTTTCAAGGCCGCCAGCACATCGGCCGGCAAAGGCAGGAACTTGACGCCGGGTTCGAGTTTCAGTTTTTCGAGCGCCTGCTGGTTTCGCGCGGTGTATTCCGACAGCATCTGGATATTGGTTGCCTGGCAGCAATCGGCGACGATGGTCTGCAAATCTTCCGGCAAACTTTCATAGGCTTCCTTGTTGACGATGCACTCAAGCGTTGAACCTGGTTCATGCCAGCCCGGGTAATAGCAATACGGCGCGACTTTATGCAGGCCGAAAGCGAGATCGTTGTATGGTCCGACCCATTCTGCGGCATCGATAGCACCCGATTGCAACGCCGAAAAGATTTCGCCGCCCGGAATGTTTTGCGGCGTGCCGCCAACGCGCGCCAGGACTTCACCACCCAGTCCGGGAATCCGCATGCTCAGCCCTTTCAGGTCGGCGACCGATTTTATTTCCTTGCGGAACCAGCCGGCCATTTGCACGCCGGTGTTCCCGGCCGGAAACGGCACCACGTTATGCGGCGCATAAAGCTTGCGCCACAGTTCCAGACCGCCGCCCGCATATAGCCAGCCGTTCATTTCCTGGGCATTCAAGCCGAACGGGTAGGCACTGAAAAACGGCGCCGCCGGCATTTTTCCTTTCCAGTAATAACTGGCGCTGTGACCCATCTGGGCAGTGCCACGCCCGACCATATCGAATACCTCGAACGCCGACGCCATTTCACCGGCACCAAATACTTTTACCGTGATTCGCCCGCCGCTGGCCTTGG
>CAZPCE010000208.1:0-5622 GCA_964584915.1 uncultured Arenimonas sp.
TTGAATCTGTTGCATTACTTTACCGGGTTTCAATTTTTGTTTGGCAAGATAGAAATCCTGGATCACTTCTTCCATGATCGCATTGGTTGTCTTGTCGATACGGGGCTTACCGCGTCCGCCCGTTGGATGGTATGGAGCGATATCCTTTAATTGCCCCGTTTTTTCATACGTCGCTTTCCATCGGTAAATGGTCGACATGTTACGACCAAATTGATCAGCGATCTGCTTGACTAATGCGCGAGTTAATTTGTCGGCATCAATTAGCTCTTTGAGCTTTTCACGTCTGGCATCGGCGATTGCAAAATCCGCTTCGGAAATAGATTCAGTCCCAGAGGAATCCATCTCATCTAGGTCTTCTGCTTCGCCAAGCATCAATGTTTTGACGATGTCTTTGATTGGCACAACGATATCGGTATTGTCATGCATCCGTGTCGCTAACAATGTTTCCAATGAAACATATTGTTTGGTGATATAGGTATCACCATTAAGCGTAAAGCTTCCGCCGATAAGTAAGGGGTTTACAATCACCTCAGACATTGGCATTCATCTTGATCGGGCTGATCATAGTCACTACTTGATTGAAATCAGCATCGACCTTGCCATTCGCGATCATGTGCCAAAGAACGGCCATCATCCTGCCACGATCCAAATCCTTCAGCTTGGCAGATGAAAGCAATTGATTGGGGGTGCTAATGCCATCGGAGGAAAGAACGGCCTCAAGACGGTCAACACATTCCAGGTCCGGATCACGATCTCGGTAGGGTAGGAAAAATTTGGCATTCTCAAGTAAGGTGGTGCGGACCGTGGTTTCGGTGATTAGTTTGAACTTCCACCCTTCTTGGCGGGCAAAACGGGCACAGGCTCGTAAACGTGTCTTCAACGTGGACCAATTGGCACGCAAATCATCCCGGTATTTGATTTCGCAAAGTTCCACCCTATCCAGATACGTGCCATGGTCGATGCTGGTGTATTCCACTGCTACGTCAGGCGTATATTTGCCTTTCCTGAACCCATTCTCGGCCGGATAAGGCACCTTAAACGGTTGGGGGTGCCAAGCGAGTACTCGTTTATCGAACTCGAGCAGCAAGAAATAGTCGCGTTCAAGCGAGGATTCAAAAGGGCCAAGGCCTTCTGTCTTTTTCGCGGCAGTAAGCATTCCCGTGAGGGAACGGCGGCCTAAACCGATTTTTCTTGCCTGTGGCATAAGTCCTGGATACCCGATCGCATCTTCTTCGGGAAATCTATAGGTAATCTCAGGCTCTGCGGTATCAATTCTCTTTAACTGTGGTCCGGGTAAATGAGACATATACTGGCCCAAAAGTGAGTATATTCTCGAATTCTTAGAGAAAAAGCATCGGCGGCGGTGCCGATCCTCGCCCTGGTGAGATTTCACTGGCACACAACGGTGTTTTGTTTCTGGATGAATTGGCCGAATGGGATCGTCGTGCATTGGAAGTGTTGCGTGAACCACTGGAATCCGGAGTCGTGACCATTTCCCGCGCGGCACGCCAAAGCGAATTTCCGGCTCGCTTCCAGCTTGTTGCCGCGATGAACCCCTGCCCGTGCGGATGGTCCGGAGATCCCTCCGGTCGCTGCCGCTGTTCACTGGATGCCATCCTGCGTTACCGCTCGCGTTTATCCGGTCCGCTGATGGATCGAATCGATCTGCAATTATCGGTACCGCGATTGGCACCGCACGAAATGCGAAGCGATGCCCCACGCGGCGAAGCGACCGATATTGTCCGTTCGCGCGTGATGGCCGCACGCAACATACAAATGCAGCGCTGCGGAAAAACCAACGCGCGGCTGTCGCAATCGGAAACCGAAAAATACTGCCATCTCGCCACAAAAGACCAAAATCTCCTCGAACGGGCAATGGAAGCCTTGCAATTATCCGCACGCGCAACCCATAGAATACTGCGGGTAGGCCGCACCATTGCCGATCTGGCCGGTAGCGAAAATATCAACACGCAACATTTAAGCGAAGCCATTGGCTACCGCCAGCTTGATCGCGGACAAGCTCACGCCGTTTCCTGATCCTGTTCTGCATGAGCGCCTTCAGACGCAACACGGCAGGCGAGATTTAAACACCTACAGATCGGTGTAATATTCCGCTCACACTCCCGCTTTTCGAGAATGAAATGCCGCAAGATTCCGGGCCGCCAAAAAAACCGTCGCTCACTACATTATTTTCAAACCAACAGAGGCCATCCATGTTACCTCGCATGCCTGAAATGCCGTTTCTTCGCTATATCGTGATTTTACTTCTCGCCATTATTGCCTTTGCCATTTTCAAGCCGTTTACCATCGTGCCCAATGGCCATCGCGGCGTGAAGCTGACGTTCGGCAAGGCGGATCCGGTTCCCGTGGGCGAAGGCCTCAACTTCATCCTGCCGCTGGTGCAAAGCATTTACAAAATGCCGGTCATGATCGAACGCTCGGAAACGCAAAGCGAAGCCGCATCGAAGGATTTGCAGCGCGTCGCCACTACCGTCGTGCTGAATTATCATATCGATGCAGCGCAAGTGGTGAACGTGTATCAAAACCTCGGCCCGTTTGAAAATGTTGAACCGCGGATCATCGATCCCGCCGTGCAGGAAGCGATGAAAGCGATAACCGCCTTGTACACCGCCGAACAACTGGTCACCAAGCGCCCGGAAGTAGCCGATCGCATGCGGCTGGCGTTACAGGAAAGAATGAAGCGCCACGGTCTGGTCATTGATGAGTTTTCGATCACCAATTTCCATTTTTCGGAAACCTTCGATACCGCCATCGAACAAAAGACAGTTGCCGAACAGCAAAAACTGAAAGCCGAACGTGACCTGGACCGCATCAAAGTTGAAGCCGAGCAACGCATTGCACAGGCCCGTGCCGAAGCGGAGTCCGCCAAACTCGCCGCCGAAGCCCAAGCGATTGGCTTGAAAGCCCAGCGAGACGCCGTCACGCCCGAACTGATCGAACTGCGCCGAGTGGAGGCGCAACTGGCCGCCATTGCAAAATGGGACGGCCACCTTCCGAATGTTTCCGGCGGTGCCGTACCGTTCATACAGGTCAATCCGGATGAGAAGAAATAAGGCTATCGGTCTTTCGTTGGGTGCATCGTCTGCGTCTCCGGTTCACTCTTTAATGAAGAGCAACCCGATTTAAAGGAGACTAACAATGACACCCGCGCGTGGAAACTGCCTTTGCGGCGCCGTTGAATTTACCGCTGAGCTACCCAGTCGCTGGGTAGCTCACTGCCACTGCACCATGTGCCAGAAAGCCGGCGGATCGGCATTCATCACCTGGGTTGGTCTGGAAGAAAATCGTTGTGAAATCCACGATCCGCTGCAGCAATTGCAATGGTTTGAATCGTCGAACGAAGCTCAACGAGGATTCTGTAAAACCTGCGGCTCCGCCCTGTTTTTCAAATCCAGCCGCTGGCCGGATGAAATACACGTCACCCTCTCCAACTTCCAGACCCCGGTTGATAGAGCACCTCAAGTTCATGCCTTTTGGGATACGCATGTTGACTGGGTTGTATTGAATGACGAACTGCCGCGCAAGACGGCTCAGCAAATCATGGAAGCGCCTTAATACGGTCTCCGATGTGTAAAGACATGCTTAAACCAAGCTCAACCCCTGTTGTCGAGCGGACTCTTCACACCACGCCCTCCCTTGTTCAATACATGCGTGTAAATCTGTGTCGTCGCCACGTCCTTATGGCCCAGCAATTCCTGCACCGTCCGTATGTCATAACCCGCTTCAATCAAATGCGTTGCGAAACAATGTCGCAAAGTATGGCAACTGACAGGCTTGTCGATACCTGCCGCCTGCGCCGCTTTTGAAACCGCCCTCTGTAATACTTTTTCATCGATATGATGACGGCGAATCTGCCCGTCGCGGGGATCTCGCGCACGGCGCGTCGCCGGAAAAACATACTGCCATGCCATCAGCTTGTTCGCGTTAGGATATTTTCTAGCCAGCGCATCCGGCAAGTAAACGCCTTCCCAATTTTCATCGGTATCCTCGCGATGCAATTCCCTGACCTTTTCAAGCTGGACCCTCATGGGATCGCACAAACTCGCCGGCAACATAGTTCGACGATCCTTTCCGCCCTTGCCGTCACGCACCACGATCTCGTTTTTTTCGAATGAAACGTCTTTTACCCTCAACCGGACACATTCCATCAGACGCATTCCCGTTCCATACAACAAACTCGCCATCAGCCATTCGCGGCCATCCAATCTTGCCAAAACGCTATTGACCTGCTCAACCGTCAAGACAACCGGCAAACGTATTGCCTGCTTTGCCCGCACTACGTTTTCCATCCATTCCAACTGCAGGTGAAGTACCTCGCGATACAAAAACAGCAGCGCCGACAGTGCCTGGTTTTGGGTACTAGGGGACACGTGACCTTTCACCGCCAGATGTGTCAAAAAGCTTTCTACTTCGGGACCACCCATCTCGATCGGATGCTTTTTATTATGGAAAAATATGAACCGCCTGACCCATCCCAAATAGGCCTCTTCCGTTCTCAAGCTGTAGTGCTTTACCCGAAAACGCTCACGACAAAGCTCAAGCAGCTTGGATTTGGGAGGCGTCCGCCCAACTGCCAAGGGCTCAGTACCAGCGATTTTTAGGGGGTTGTTTTTACCACCCACTTTGGGTTCATAAGTCATATCAGGCCTAACTGGGGTATATGTCGATATGATCGTTTCGGTTAAGCCTCGCGTCTGTCAGGAAAAGTCTCAAAGCTTTGTAGGAAAAGCTTTACCCCAACTTAGTATTAGGCATACTCTGCGTACACCCCACTTAAGGGGTCTACTAGTTGTTAGAGCCCATGGATGAATCAATGCAAGCGGCACTGGTGCTTTCAGCTGTTTCACTTGCATCACTGGAACGTGATGTAGATAAGCAATTAATTGCATTCGTTGTCGAGAGTCTCTCAGACTTTGAGCCGAAAGCTGCCAGCCTAGACAGCACACTCAGCAATTTACTCAGTCACAAGTTGCTGGCAATACGCAATGATTTGTATGCAGTTACTGATCTCGGAATAACCATTCTTAATAACTGCAACACGGCTTCTTCATCACAACGGGAATGGCTAGAGAGTATTGCGGCGACCCTACAGGCAAACTATGCTGGGCTCTAACTACGCAATCAAGAGGGACCGCCGTGAAACTTCAACATTCAAGTGAATCATCCGCTGCGGCGGTCCCTTATTTTGGTTGTTAGGTAACAAGGGAAAATTATGGAGAATTATGTAAAAGTCGGTCGTGCTCACAGGGCGCTTGCAGCACTATACGGGTTGGCGACTTTGTTTTTTATTTATGCTTTAGTTCTCGATCACGAGAGCATAAACAGCATGCCAGGGGTGATACTTCTAACTGGTTTGGTTGCCGGTCTGTGTTCTGCACATTTAGCTGCCTCAATAGGTGCTAGCAATGCAAAACCATGGGCTCGGACTTTATCTATCATAATTGCCGTTCCACTCTTAATAGGCTTCCCAGTAGGGACATTCGTTGGCATTTACATCCTCATTAACAGTAGTGCCGAATGGAAAGTTAAGAAATACGACAACAAACTATTGGACGGTTGGCCATCTTAGTCCCGAGCATGTTACCTAACTACGCAATCAAG
>CAZPCE010000209.1:0-3267 GCA_964584915.1 uncultured Arenimonas sp.
TGATCTGATCGTAGCGATAGCGCGGAAAACTGGCGCGGAACCAGACAAAAGAGAATGCGAACAGGAAAGCCTTGATGAACAGCCAGCCGAACCACGGATGACTGAGCCAGCCCATGGAACTCGGGAACGGCGACAACCAACCGCCAAGGAACAGCAGCGAGGCCAGGAAGCTGACCAGAATCATGTTGGCGTACTCGGCCAAAAAGAATATCGCGAATGCCGAACCGGAATATTCAACGTGGAAACCGGCAACGATTTCGGACTCGCCTTCGGCGACGTCGAATGGTGCGCGATTGGTTTCGGCAACGCCGGAAATAAAGTAAATGATGAACAAGGGAAACAGCGGCCACATGAACCATTCGAAGATTCCGGCATCGCCCGTTTGTGCGTTGACGATATCGGTCAAGTTCATGCTGCCGGCGGCGACCAATACACCCACCAGCGCAAAACCCATCGCAATTTCATAACTGACGACCTGTGCCGCCGAACGCAATGCGCCAAGCATCGCGTATTTCGAGTTGGAAGCCCAACCGGCCAAAATGATGCCGTACACGCTCATCGACGTGAGAGCCAGCAGCATCAGCAAACCGGCATTCACGTTGGCAAGTACAACGCCATCGCTGAATGGAATCACCGCCCATGCCGCAAATGCCGGAGCAAGCGCAATCAGTGGCGCCAAGCGATACAGGAACGGACTCGCACTACTCGGCAGAATCAATTCCTTGAACAGCATTTTGAAGACGTCGGCAAACGCCTGGATAAAACCGATACCGAATACGCCGCCGATGAACTGCGGCCCCTGGCGAACATGCATCCAGCCGATGACTTTACGCTCAAGCAAGGTATAGAACGCAACCGACAGAATCAGCGGCAAGGTGATAACGATGATCTTGACCAGGGTCCAGACCACCAGACCGAGCGAACCGAAGGTCAGGAAGAATTCGCGAATCATTGCAATAAGTTCTAGCACGTTTATGCCCTCACCAATGCAAGACCGGCAGTTACGGATAGCGGCGCGGTAGCTTCGTAACCCGATTCAACCCAGACGGCACCTGCCGGAACGCGAGTTGATACCTTGACCGGCAATGCGGCAGAACCGACACCATCGCTCAATTTGACGATTGCGCCTTCAGACACACCGCGGGCAAGCGCTTCTTCCGGATGCAAGTGCGCAAATGCGCCCTGCGTCAATGGGTGTTCATTCAACGCTTTCGCGCGGCGCAACACGGCATCACCGCGATAAATCGGCGTAGTGGCAATCCGTTCCAATTCACCTGATTTCGGTTCTGCCACTTGAGCGGAAACACCCGTACCGGATTGACGAACCTGCGGCTTGAGTTGTGCACGCAGACCCTTCAAATCGGTGAAATCAAATCCTTTCAGATTCAGTTTTTCCGCAAGTGCGCGCAGCACGCGCCAACCGGCACGAGCCTCGCCCGGCAATTTACCGGCGGCTGAAGTGTAATGCGTGGCTCCATCAAGATTGGTGATGGAGGCTTCCAGTTCAGGCAACAAGCCAATCGGCAAAATAACCTGCGCAACCGATTTCAGTTGTTCGGAAGCGAACGCCGAGAAAGCAACGACCTTCGAATTCGACAATGCTTTCAAGGCTTGCGCGTTGTTGGCGAAATCGTATTGCGGCTCGACGCCGTACAACACGTAGGCCGACATGGCATTTGCGAGCATGACCGAGGCATTTTTCGCACCGGCGGCAGGCAACACGCCATGCTGCGACAAACCAAGCGCATTCGCGCCTTGCGGTATACGGTTGATTTTTGCGCCAGTGGCTGCGGCCAGCTCACGCACGGCCGCATGGATTTGCGAAGCTTGTGCGTGGGATTCGGCGAGTTCGCCTAGAACTATAACGGCATTGCCTTCGGAAGCCTTCAATGCTTCGAATAATGCGGTGTTATCTTTCTCGACGTTTTTCACGGCCTTCGCGAGCTGCGATGGCTTGACGATTTGTTTTCCGGCAAGAGCGAAAGTGAATTCAAAATCCACCGGATTGATGGCGAACACCTTCTGGCCGCGCTTGTTCGCTTTGTGCAAACGCTGGTGCAGTAAAGGAATCTCGTGGCGGATATTGCTGCCGACGAGCAACACAACTTTCGCCTTCTCGATGTCGGCAACCGACATCTCGAATCTTTCCGCGACGGCTTCATCGGCAAAATCGAGTTGTTTCAAACGATGATCGATATTGACCAAACCCAGAGCCGCCAAACTTGCGCCCTCTTCGTTCGAAGTCGCCGGATGCACCAATACGCCGACATCATTCGCGTGCACCGCTTTCAGGATTTCAGCCGCGGCATTCAGGGCTTCGTCCCAGGTGGCGATGCGCCATGTGTCGCCATCGCGCAGCATGGGTTGTGTGGCACGATCAGCAGCATAGAGGCCTTCATGCGAATAGCGATCGCGATCGGAGAGCCAGCATTCGTTCACGGCCTCGTTATCGCGCGGCACGCCACGGACAACTTCATTGCGGTGGACATGCAAAAACATGTTCGAACCCAGCGCATCGTGGTAACCAACACTGTCGCGTGCGGTCAATTCCCAGGCGCGGGCCTTGTAGCGGTAAACCTTGTTGGTCAATGCACCGACCGGGCAAACATCGATCACGTTGCCCGACAATTCCGTCATCAACGGCTTGCCGTCATACGTGCCGATTTCAAGACGCTCTCCGCGATTCATGCCGCCCAATTCAAACGTACCGGCAATATCGGCGGTGAAACGAACACAGCGTGTGCATTGGATGCAACGCGTCATGTCGGTGGCGACCAACGGCCCCATGTCTTCATCGCTGACGACGCGTTTGCGATCTACATAACGACTAACCGAACGACCGTAGCCCATCGATACGTCTTGCAGTTCGCATTCGCCGCCTTGATCGCAAATCGGGCAATCCAGCGGATGATTGATCAACAAGAATTCCATCACGTTGCGCTGTGCATCAAGCGCACGTTTGGTTTGCGTGTAAACCTTCATGCCTTCCATCACCGGCGTGGCGCAGGCGGGTGCCGGTTTCGGCATCTTTTCGACGTCAACCAGACACATGCGGCAGTTAGCGGCGATCGGCAGTTTTTCGTGATAGCAGAAACGGGGAATCGCCATGCCTGCTTTGTCGGCCGCATGGATAATCATCGAACCCTTGGGCGCAAGCATCGGCACGCCATTGATTTCAATATTTACGCTATCGGGTGGCGTATTCGGAACGGTAGGTTGTGCGCTCATGCCGCTTTCTCCACAACACCGGCTTGTTCGTCGTCAACA
>CAZPCE010000209.1:3277-5222 GCA_964584915.1 uncultured Arenimonas sp.
CGATCGCGTATTCGAATTCGTTCCAATAATGGCGCAGGAACCCTTGAACCGGCCAGGCAGCCGCTTCACCGAATGCACAAATGGTATGACCTTCGATTTGCCCGGCAGCACCTTTCAGCATGTACAGGTCTTCCATCGTGGCCTTGCCTTCGACGATGCGGGTCAGGATACGATACATCCAGCCGGTGCCTTCGCGGCACGGCGTGCACTGACCGCAGCTTTCCTTGTAATAGAAACGTGCGATGCGTTGGCAGGCGCGCACCATGCAAGTGGTGTCGTCCATCACGATCACAGCGCCAGAACCCAAACCGGATCCGGCTTTCTGGATCGAGTCGTAATCCATCGTGCAGGCCATCATCGTGTCAGCCGGTAGCACCGGCATTGACGAACCGCCCGGAATCACCGCTTTCAATTTACGGCCGCCGCGAACACCACCGGCCAAGGCCAGCAAATCTGCGAACGATGTTCCTAGACGAATTTCAAAATTGCCCGGATTATTGACGTGGCCTGAGACCGAAAACACTTTCGGGCCGCCATTATTCGGTTTACCCAGATTCAAGAACCATTCGGCGCCGTTGCGAATAATCGCAGGAACAGATGCGTAGGTTTCGGTATTGTTGATCGTGGTCGGTTTGCCGAACAAACCGTAATTCGCTGGAAACGGCGGTTTGTAACGCGGCTGGCCTTTCTTGCCTTCCAGCGATTCCATCATCGCGGTTTCTTCGCCGCAGATGTAGGCGCCGGCACCCAGCGCACTCCAGATATCGATATCAACACCGGAACCCAAGACATTGCTACCCAGCCAGCCGTTCGCGTAAGCGTCTTTCAATGCTTCTTCGAAATGTTCGTAGGGTTCGTGGTGGAATTCGCCACGCATATAGTTGTAAGCCTTTGTGCAACCAGTCGCGTAACAAGCAATTGCCATTCCTTCGATCACGGCATGCGGGTTGTAACGGAGGATATCGCGGTCCTTGCAAGTGCCCGGTTCGGACTCATCCGAATTACACAGAATATATTTTTGACCCGGTGCCGAACGCGGCATGAAACTCCACTTCAATCCCGTCGGAAAACCCGCGCCGCCGCGGCCACGAAGGCCGCTTTGCTTGACCATGTCCACCACTTGTTCAGGCGGAATTTTCTCGCTGAGGATTTTCTTCAAAGCCGAATAACCGCCGGTCTTGAGATAGTTCTCGTAAGACCATGGCTTGTCGAAATGCAGCGTAGTGTAGACAACGCTGTGTTCCTGCGGCGCAGGGCCGACCGGGCCGTGACTGCCCTTATCATGATTGGAGTGATGAGCCATCGTCGCGTCCTTACTTCAGTCCGTCGAAGAGTTCATCCATTTTCGCAGGCGTCAGGCGCTCGTGATAATGGCCATCAATGACCATCATCGGCGCACCGGCGCACGCGGCCAGGCACTCTTCTTCAATTTTCAATGTAATGCGGCCATCGGCAGTCGTGCTGCCGTTCTTGCAACCCAGCTTTTTCTCGGCGTGCTTCACCAAATCTTCCGCGCCGTTCAACCAGCAGCTGATATTCGTGCAGATGGCAACTTTATGTTTGCCGACCGGTTCCAGATCGAACATCGAATAGAAAGTGGAAACTTCGTATGCCCATACCGGTGGAATATCGAGATACTTGGCAACCGCCGCCATCAATTCATCGGTCAGCCAACCGCCGTTTTGTTCCTGTGCCGCCATCAATCCCTGGATGACAGCAGAACGTTTACGATCGGATGGAAATTTCGCCACCCAGTGATCGATGTGTTCACGCGTATGCGCAGTCAATGCGACCATTGGATCGACATCAAGACACGCTGCGAAATTACCAGTAGCCTTCATCGGTTATCTATCCTTAACGATCTATTTCGCCGAACACGATGTCATAGGTACCGATCATTGCCACCACGTCGGGCAACATATGACCGCGTACGATCGCGTCCATC
>CAZPCE010000209.1:5232-5592 GCA_964584915.1 uncultured Arenimonas sp.
AAATCATGTACACGCCGAACTCGCCTTTGGGTGCTTCCACGGCGCTATACACTTCGCCAGCCGGTACCGAATAACCTTCGGTGAATAATTTGAAATGATGGATGAGCGCTTCCATGTCGTCTTTCATTTCTTCGCGCGACGGCGGCGAAACCTTGAAATTTTTCGTCATCACCGGACCAGGGTTACGCTTCAGCCAATCGACGCATTGCTTGATGATGCGATTGGATTGACGCATTTCTTCGACCCGAACCAGATAGCGGTCGTAGCAATCGCCCTGCACGCCGACCGGAATGTCGAAGTCGACCTTGTCGTAAGCGGCATAAGGTTGTTTCTTGCGAAGATCCCAGGCAACGCCCGAAC
>CAZPCE010000210.1:0-5585 GCA_964584915.1 uncultured Arenimonas sp.
TCTGCATTCTTGGCTTTTTGACTTTTGACGCTCTCGCATTGCCACCCGTGATCGAAGGTGTGGTGTTTGATGATCGCAACGGCAATGGCATTCTGGACAAAGCCGAGCCCGGCATTCCTGATGTCGCCGTTTCCGACGGCCAAACCATTGTCAGGACTGACGCAAGAGGGCATTGGCTGCTGTACCCCTCCGAAGCCACGATGGTATTCGTGATCAAACCGGATGCTTGGCGAGTTCCGATGACTCAAACGGGGTTGCCGGATTTCTGGGTTGATGTGCATTCGGAAAGAGCGAATCAAAGTATTCAATTCGCACTCCGCAAAAAAACGGATAAATCGAAGAAGAATTTAGCAAACCAAAACAAGCTCGATCTTCTCGTATTTGGCGATCCGCAACCAAAAAATAGTCAGGATGTCGGCTATTACGAAAAGGATATCGTTGAACCAATCATCGGTCACGAGCAGGCCGAGCTCGGTGTTTCACTGGGTGATATCGTGCATGGCAATCTGGCGTTGTATCCTGCGATGAACATGGTCACGGCGCGTTTGAAGACGCCATGGCTGCATGTGGCCGGGAACCATGATCGCGATTATGGCGCTGTCAGCGACGAATCATCATTGGCCACTTTTTCGAAATATTACGGTCCCGATACATTGGCTTGGGAAGAATCGGGTGTCAGCATCATCGCGTTGGACGATGTGGTTCATGAGCCAAATTCGGGCGTGCCGGCGAAATATGTCGGCGGCTTGCGTGAATCGCAATTCCAGTTCCTGCAAAGTTACCTGGGCCGGTTGCCGAAAACGCGGCGAATTATCTTGGCGATGCATATTCCGGTTTTCGATGCCGATGCAAGCCCGGACAAGGATACTTTTCGCGACGTTGATCGCCAGCGCTTGTTTGCCTTGCTTGCCGATTTCGACAACGTATTGTTGCTTACAGCCCATGCCCATACCCAACGTCATTTTTTCCACGATGCGAAGAATGGCTGGAAAGGCAAAGCACCATTGCATGAATATAATGTCGGTGCCGCCTGCGGCGCTTTCTGGTCCGGTGTGAAAGATGCAGACGGTATTCCCGATACGATCATGCAAGACGGAACGCCGAATGGTTATGCGCGATTGTCATGGATGGAATCATCAGCGCCGAAATTGAGTTGGCATGTCGCCCGAGCGCCAGCCGAGAAACAAATGCAATTGTTCGCACCGAAAGTCTTGCGGGTAAATTCCTATCCGGGCTTCGGAATATTCGCGAACGTTTTCATGGGAATGTCGAATACGACCGTCGAATACAGCGTCGATGCCGGTAGCTGGAACCCCATGAAGCGCGTCGAAACCCTGGATCCGTCCGTGCTCGAAAAAAACATTGATGATGCCCGGCAGGAAAAATTGCGGAGTTACGATATGGTTTCAGAGGCCACGACTTCCATGCATTTGTGGCGCGCCGCCTTGCCAACGGGTCTGACGGAGGGACGGCACCAGGTGCAAGTACGGGCAAAATTGAATGGCGAATGGGTTTTTGATTCGCTGACCTATCAATTGCAGTCAGCCGAACCGTAGGTCGGGCCCCGGCCCGACATAGACAATATCGCAATGATTAAGAGCGTCGGGCCAGGGTCCGACCTACAACTGGATGTCGCGGAAAGATTCCACCCGATGATGCCCGTGCGTCGCCTCATCTAGCCGCGGCTCCGGATAATCTTCCAGACGATCCAGTAACGCAGTCTGCAAACCCGATGCTTTTGCTGCATCGAGTTCCTCGACGATATCCGAAAGAAAAATAATGTTTCCGGGCTCGGTGCCAATCGCTTCCGCAATGCGTTTGTAACTTTCCGCATCGCGCTTGCCGCCGATTTCGGTATCGAAATAACCGGAAAGCAGGGGCGTGAGGTCACCGGCAGAGGTATGGCCGAACAATAATTTTTGCGCCGGCACAGAACCGGACGAATAGATGAAAATCCGGTGCCCATCGGCATGCCAGATTTTCAGCATCTCGGCGGCGTCCTGGTAGATGTGCGCCGTATAGTCACCGTCCTTGTAACCGGCAACCCAGATCATGCCTTGCAAGGCTTTCAAGGCTGTGTGTTTGCGGTCGCTATCAATCCAGTTCAGTAGTGTTTCGATCAGGTGCTCGTCATTGAAAAATTCCGAACCCAGCTCGAGTTGCACCTGATCCAGCCAATGCCTGACCTTTGGATCGTTCGCATGTGCGCGGACAAAGTTCGGAAGTTCGCGTCGTGCATAGGGGAACAGCACTTCCTTCACGAAGGAGATCGAACTGGTGGTGCCTTCGATATCGGTAAGAATCGTTTTCACGCGGCTTGCCCGCTTTCATAACGCGGAAATTTTTCGGCCCAATCGCTTCCGGTGAAATGGCCGACCCAGCCATCGGGCTCGGTGAAAAAACGGATCGCGATGAAGTAGGGTGCCGGGCCCATGTCAAACCAGTGCCTGGTGCTGTCGGGAACGCCGATCAAATCGCCTTGCGTGCAGAGAATTTCATAGACGCGGTCTTCGACATGCAGAGTAAACAAGCCGGAACCGGCAACGAAGAAACGCACCTCATCTTCCTTGTGGAAGTGTTCGCTGAGAAATTTCCCGCGCTTTGCTTCGCGTTCCGGATCGTCCGGCGCGATGCTGACCACGTCCACGGTCTTGAAACCTTTTTCCTGCACGATCTTGTCGATATCGGATTTATAAGCAGTGAATACTTCATCCGACGATGCACCCGGCTTTACCGGCGCATTTGCCTGCCATTGCTCGAAGCGCACGCCGATTTTCTGCAGCTGCTCGGCGATGAACGGCGGCGTATTCGCCACCAGCATCGGCGTGACGGCGTCCTGTTCGGAAAAAATACGGAGACGGCTCATTATTTATATTTCCTCATTTCCAATTCGCAATTAATCAAGAAATCGAAGGCTTCCAGATGGCGGCGGGCTTCCATCATGTCGTGGCCCCAGGCGTAGAGGCCATGGCCGTTGATCAGATATCCCCAAAGAGGGCCTTCATCGAGTTTGGCTTCCACCTGTTTCGCCAGAACGGTCATGTCCTGGGTATTCGGGAAAATCGGCAGGTCGTAATGGGTTTCATGCGTTGTCTGGCCACGGAAGGCCTTGATCAGTTCATAGCCTTCAAATCGGATAAAGCCCTGCGCGCCATAAAGCCGGGAGGCAAGCGTCTGGCTGGTCGAGTGGGTATGCAACACGCAGCCGATATCCGGAAAGCGGGCATAAAGATGGGTGTGCAGCAAGGTTTCCGCAGATGGCTTTTGCAAGGTGGCAACCGGTTGGCCCAGCAAATCGACCACCATGATGTCGGCTTCGGTTAAACGGCCCTTGTCGCGGCCGGACACGGTGATGGCCGCATGTTTATCATCCAGCCGCATCGAGAAATTGCTGCTGGTCGCTGGCGTCCAGCCGCGCTGGGCCAATTCGCGTGTGGTTTCAACCAGTTCAAGGGCTCTGGCATGCAGAAGGGCGGGATCGTATGGCAAGTTGTTCATGGCGGGAAGTTTAACGGATACCATAAATATTGTGCGTCAACTTGATTCAAATCACTTTCCGGTCACCAAATATCCGTAAACTGACCCCATCACAGGAGAGTAGCCATGACACCAGTCAATTCCCGCCGTCGCTTCATGTTGCAAGCCGCCACTGCTGCAGTCGCCCTTCCGATGTTCGGTCAGGCATTTGCCCAGGCCCTGAAAAAACTGCCTGCCGACAACGCCACCGCCAAAGCGCTGAAATATGTGCCCGATGCCGCTACTTCAAAAGAGCCGACCAAAAAACCGGGTAGTGCCTGCGCGAACTGCCAATTTTTTACAGCAGCCACTGGAGCTTGCACCTTGTTTGCCGGTTTTGCGGTTTCGCCTAAAGGCTGGTGCACTGCCTGGGCCAAGAAAGCCTGAGCAAACTGCTCTCAGGTTTTGAGACTTCAATGATTTAAGATGGGCCAAGTCTTTCAACAAGCTTGGCCCTATGTCATTTAATGCACTGAGTTTTATTTTACTGGTGGTTGCCGCCGTTTTTCTGGTCGTGGCGGTGCTTTTGTCACGCAGAAATGCCGGTATTGAAGCGCGGCTGCAATCGGCTTTGACCGAAAACGAAGCCCTGTCGCAGAAAGCGCAGGCACTTGAATCGCTGCAGCAACAATTTGCCGCTTTGAAAGCAGGCTCCGAAGCGCGTGAGCAATCCGGACAGGAGCAGGTTCAGTTGCTCAAATCGGCCGAAGAGCGTTTACGGGAAAATTTCGAAAATCTTGCACAAAGAATTTTCGAAGAGAAAACATCGAAGTTCAAAGAGCAAAACAAGGAACAGCTCGATGCCTTGCTCAATCCGCTGAAGACCCAGATTTCCGAATTCAAGCAAACGGTGCAGCAAACCAATCAGGGCATTAATACCCTGAAAGAACTGAATGTGCGGATGGCCGACGAAGCCATCAACCTGACCCGTGCCCTCAAAGGTGATAACAAGGCGCAGGGTGGCTGGGGCGAGCAGGTTTTGGGGCGGATTCTGGATGCCTCAGGTTTGACCGAAGGCCGGGATTACCATACGCAGTTTTCATACGTGGATGAAAACCAGAACCGCAAGCAACCCGACTGCGTGATTTTTCTTCCGGAAAACAAGGCCATTGTCGTTGACTCTAAAGTGTCGTTGGTCGCCTATGACCGCTATATCAATGCGGAAAACGAACAGGCTCGCGAGCTGGCGTTGAAGGAACACGTGCGCTCGCTGAAAACGCATATCGACGGGCTGTCGGCCAAGTCCTACGACGCATTGCCGGATAAGCGTAATCTGGATTTTGTTTTGATCTTCATTCCCATCGAATCGGCATTCATAGACGCATTGCGTCTCGACGATGCCCTTTACACCTACGCACTGGATAAAAATATTGTGCTGGCTGCGCCAAGCACCGTGCTGGCGACCTGTCGCACGGTGGCGCATTTGCAAAAGCTGGACCAGCGCAGCACCAATGCGATGAAAATCGCCGATCAGGCCGGAAAACTCTATGACCAGTTTGTCGCGTTCTGCGGCGACTTGAATAAAGTGACCAAAGCCCTGGCGATGGCTAACGAAGCCCACGATTCGGCATTGAAACGCCTGTCATCTGGCAAGGGCAATCTGGTGCGTCAGACCGAGCAAATCAAGGCGCTGGGAGCCAAGACCAGTAAAACCATACCCACTAATTTGCTTGAAGATGATGCAGATGATTCTTTGGGGAAGCTTGGAATTGACGAATAAAAAAACGGCGCGATAAATCGCGCCGTTTTAGTTTGGATTAACTGTAACCTTATTCTTTGCGTTCGCCGTGTGCAAGGACGCTACGGCTGCGCGCATATAGGAAATAAACGCCCAAGCCAATGACTGCCCAGATCAGGAACAGCTTGATCGTGTACCAGCCTAGGCAGAAGAACAGCAGGGTGCAGCCGATGACTGCCAAAGGACCTACAACCCATACCATCGGGGTGCGGAAAGGACGTGCACGACCCGGGTCGGTCACGCGCAATGCCATCACGCCGATAGCTACTACGAGGAATGCAAACAAAGTACCCGAATTCGAAATATCGGCCAGAGCATCAACCGGGAACAT
>CAZPCE010000211.1:0-5574 GCA_964584915.1 uncultured Arenimonas sp.
TCAAGATTGTGTTAAATTTGCTTCCACAAGGAGACCCTATGCAGCTCAGCTTCCCTAACGGCGAACATCGCGATGTCAATTTTGAAACGGGTGAAGTGACGATTGGCTCGCGGCCGGACATGTTGGTGAGCTTGCCGAAAAGTGGGTTATCAGGCCATCACGCCAGCATTATTGCCGATCGTCGCGGGCTCTGGCTCAAGGTTTTGCCCGATAGCCAGGCTATCCATCTAAATGGCAGGCCGGTGAAGCAACTTGCCATGCTGCGTGTCGGCGATCTGCTTTGTTTCGATCAAACAAGAATCCAGTTGCGTGACACCGACGCGAAAGCCATCAACCGGAATATCCCGGAAAACGGCCCGCTTACGTTGAATGAAACCCAGCAGGTCAGCGCCGCGCGTGTCTTGTTGCGAGGCCTGAGCGGCCAGCATTTTGGCCGGATTTACGGCTTGGTGAATCCGCAATTGCTCGGCTCCGGCGCCAACGCCGATATTAATATCGAAGATGCTTCGGTAGCCGAGAAGCACGCTCAGGTTGAATTGCACGGCGACAAAGTCGTCTTGCGCGCAATGAATCCCAACGCGATTAGCTTCGTCAACGGCATCGCGGTAAGCGATGCCTTGTTGTCGCCCGGTGACCAGATCGCGATCGAGCAATCCCGCTTCATGCTGGAAGCGCCCGGACTGCCGCTCAGGGGGCGAGATATCGCCGTTCCGTCCGGCACCGTGGCACATACCCAAACCATCCAGGCCGTTAAGGCGAAGGTTCCGGTCGAGCATGGCGGGGCCCATGCCGAAGAAATCGAAAACACGCAGCAAGGCAGCGAAGATACCAGCGCCTTGTGGTGGCTGATCGCGGCGGCGGCCATATTGGCGGCATCGTTGACGGCGCTGTTGGTTTACGCCCCGCGCGGGGGGCTTTGATTGCAATCGGCTTGGCTGAGCCTGATTCGTCAAAGCAACAGATGCATCTGATCGATGCTTTCAAAACTTCAACAAGCCCGGTCGGCATTCTTGGTGCTGCTGATGGCGCATTTCTGGAGGCCAATCCGGCCTTCCTGAAAGCCTTCGGTTATGGCCTCGATCGCCTGGTCGGTTTTACCCCGATAGAAATAGGCTTGTGGAATGACCTCGAATTCCGTGCGAAGTCGTGGGGCATGCTTCGCACCGATAAAAGGATAGTCCAGCTTTTTGCCGCCATTCGTTGTGCCGATGGCACGGTCGTGGATTATTTGTTGAATGCGGAATACATCGAGTACAACGGCGCAGTTTGCATCCTCTTCGTACTGCATCCGCTGCAGGACAGGTCACTGGCGCCGGTCGACGATGTTACCGACCAGTTTTACCGATCACTGTATTTGACGGCAACCGAAGGGTTGTATCGTGCATTGCCCACCGGCGGTTTTATCGAAGCGAATCCCGCGCTTGCACGAATATTCGGTTACGACAATCCGACCGATTTCCTGAATACCAATGCCGATACCATGCGCTCGATCTACGTCGAGCCGGATCGGCTTGACGAAATTTATGCGGATTTGAAAAAGCATGGCCGTGCAACCAATGTACGGCTGCAGGTTTACCGTAAAGACCGCAGCAAAATATGGATCAATGAGAACGTCCGGAATATCTACAACGACGATGGCTTGCTGATATTCCAGGAAGGTTCCATCACCGACATCACGCAGCAGGTGGACGCCGAAAACGTGCTGCGGCAATCGCAGGCGCTTTACCAGGCTTTGCTGGAGCATAGTCGCGACGGTGTTTATCTCATTCAGCAGGGCACCATCAAGTTCGCCAACCAGGCCCTGGCAGATGCATTGGGCTATACGCTCGATGAGCTGGTCGGCACCAGTTACATGAGCCTGATCGCATCCGAAGATGCGAGTGAGCAGGCGCGAAGAAAGGCCGAACGTGAAAGCGGCTATCGCGGGTTGCAGACATACGAAATCCATTTGCTGCACAAAAACGGCTCCCACCGCCTGTTTGAGGTCCGTGCGGCCGCGGTTGATTACCAAGGCGCCATTGCCTCGACCGGCACGATGCGTGACGTGACCGAAGAGCGCGGTTACATGATGGTGTTGATGGAAGCGGAACGACGTTACCGCGAATTATTCGAAAACGCGCCCAGCGGTCTGTTCGAAAGCGCGCTCGATGGCACAGTGCTCAGTGCCAATCCGGCCATGGCGAAAATGATGAAGTACGATAACGTCGAGACGCTCAAGCAATCGGTCAAAAACACGATCGAGGTTTACGCGGACCCGGCGGAACGGGAATATTTGGTAAATCTCGGCAAGACCCAGGGCGGTTTCAGCGAGCACATTACCCAAGTTGTTGATCGTTTCGGCGAGCGGCGTTGGGTGAGTGCCAGCGTGCGACTGATCCGTGACGAGCATGGAAACCCGAGCAGCTTTGCCGGTTCGCTGGTGGACGTCGATGAACGCGAACGCATGCAACAGGCGCTTGCCAGTTCCGAGAGCAAGTATCGCACCCTGATTGAGCATAGCCAGGTTGGCGTATTCATGCTGAAAGAGGCCTCGTTGGTCTATTGCAACCAGACCTTGCTGACGATGACCGGTTACGAAGAACATGAAATCCTTGGCAAGCAGATCATCGAATTTATCGCACCGGAAGATCTGGAGGCTGCACTAGTGAGATTTAACCGCCTTCAGATGGGGGAGCCGGTTGATCGCGAATACGACATTGGCTTGCTCCGGAAGGACGGCCAGCGTCTTTATGTCCATGCCAGCATTGGTGAAGTCATGCTGGACGGCGAGCGCCACCGCACCGGCACCATGCTGGATGTGACCAAGCAACGCGAGGCAGAACGGAAGCTGCGTTTCCATGCGACCCACGACGCACTCACCGGGCTGCCGAACCGGATGTATTTCACTCTGCAATTGGCCGATCGGATCCGCTCGGCCATCGCGTCAGAAAATTACGATTATGCGATCCTTTTTCTGGATCTGGACGGCTTCAAATGGGTCAACGACAGTCTCGGCCACAATGCCGGTGACCGTTTGTTGATAGAGATTTCCCGACGACTGGAAACCCAGCTCCGCGGGCTCTGCACGATTGCGCGTTACGGCGGCGACGAGTTCACCTTGTTGCCGATCGGTGCCTGCGATGAAGCCCAGGCCAGCAAACTGGCGCGAGTGGTTTTGCGCGTATTCGAACAACCGTTCGACGTTGGCAGCCAGCTGGTATTTTCCAAAGCCAGTATCGGTGTTGTGGTCGGACGCGATGAATACCTGACACCGGATCAGCTGATCCGCGATGCCGACACTGCTATGTATCGCGCCAAGGCGGCCGGGAAGTCCGCTTTCGTCATTTTCGACGATCGCATGCATCAACAGGCGAAACAGCGTTTCGAACTTGAAAACGATTTTCGGGTAGCGTTCGAGCGCAACGAGTTCCTGCTGCATTTCCAGCCGATCATGCATTTGCAAAGTGGCGAGGTACTGGGCGCGGAAGCCTTGGTTCGCTGGCTGCATCCGACCCGTGGCTTGTTGCTGCCAGCCGATTTCTTGAGCATTGCCGAAGAAACCGGGCTGATTTCCGAGTTGGATACCTGGGTTATGCGTAACGCGGCTTTTTACCTGTCGCAATGGCGCAAGCAATTCCCGGGGCACCACGAATTATTCATGAACGTCAACGTGGACGAAAAGCAGCTGACTTCGGCCGAGATTATCGAAGAGGTCCGGATGGTACTGGAACGCTTCAACCTGCCGCCAAGCACGCTGCGGCTCGAAGTGACCGAAACGGTATTCCGGGAAGGCCGCGGCATGGCCGAAGAACGGTTGCAGGAGCTGAAAAAGCTCGGTGTCGGTCTGGTCGTCGATGATTTCGGTACCGGCTATTCATCGCTGGAATCGTTTGCCGCTTCGGCGTTCGACGCGTTGAAAATCGACCAGGTTTTCATTCGCGACCTTGAAAGTAATCATCGTCATCGTGCCATCGTGAAAACGATAATCGGTTTTGCAAAGGATCTTGGCCTGCTGCTAACCGCGGAAGGTATCGAAACCAGCGGACAGCGCAAATTGCTGCTGGAGATGGGCTGCGAAATAGGCCAGGGCTACTGGTACGACAGGCCGCTGAGCGCCCACGATTTCGAGCAAAGGCTCTACATAATGTTTGGAAATAAGGCCTGAAATAGAGCGGAAATGGGGTGTGCGCGGGCTTGTGAGCATGATAGTGTTCGAGTGCTCTTTCTCTTTTCGCTTACTTTCATTTTGGTGATTATTTATGTCGCGCGCGTTTAATTTTAGTGCTGGCCCGGCCGCACTGCCTGAAGCTGTTTTACGTCAAGTTCAATCGGAATTGCTGGAATACAAGAACGAGCGCGCATCGTTGATGGAGTTGAGTCATCGTGGCCAGGCCTTTATCGACTGTGCCGCGCAAGCAGAGCGCGATCTGCGTGATTTGATGGGTATCAGCGATGACTACGCCGTGCTTTTTTTGCAGGGTGGCGCCACGACCCTGTCCGCTTTGCTGCCGTTGAACCTAACGCGACCGGAGCAAACCGTTGATTTCGTGTTGACCGGCCATTGGGGCGAGAAAGCGCTTGAAAACATGAAGCCGTCGGTAAACACCAATGTAGCGGCAAGCGCAAAAGACGGTTCGTATCGCTCGATTCCGGCCAGAGATACCTGGCAGCTGACAAAGGATGCGGCGTTTGTGCATTACACGCCGAATGAAACGATTCACGGGGTAGAATTTCACGCAACGCCCGATGTCGGCAATGTACCTTTGGTCGCGGATTTTTCCTCGAATATCCTGTCGCGTCCGGTTGACGTGTCGAAGTTCGGCGTGATCTATGCCGGGGCACAGAAAAATCTCGGTCCGGCCGGCGTTACCATCGTGATCGTCCGCAAGGATTTGCTTGGCAAGCATGGCCGCAACCTGCCGCCGATTTTTGAACTGCAAAACCAGGTCAAAAACGATTCGATGTTCAATACGCCCACGACTTTCTCCTGGTATGTGCTGGGTCTCGTATTGCAATGGCTGAAAGAGCAAGGTGGCGCGGCGGCAATGGAAAAACAGAATGCCGAAAAAGCCCGATTGCTGTATTCGGCGATCGACGGCTCGAATGGTTTTTACACGAATCCAATCGAAGTCGATGCCCGCTCGTGGATGAACGTGCCTTTCGTATTGCCGAATGCCGATTTGGACAAGCCGTTCCTCAAGGAAGCGGACGCTGCCGGTTTGCTGGGTCTGAAAGGCCACCGTGCACTCGGCGGCATGCGTGCATCCATCTACAATGCCATTCCGGTAAGCGGCGTGCAGGCCTTGGTGGATTTCATGCAGGACTTCGCCAAACGCAACGGATGATTGTCGACACCCCGGCGGATGCCGGGGTCCAGAAGCATAAGAAGAATCAAAAAATGGCAACGAAAAAAACCGTAAATAAAGCGCCTGCGAAGAAAGCAGTGAAGAAATCAGCTGTCGCCAAAGCCGAAAAAAAAGTTTCCGTGCCGGCGCCGGCTCTAAATGAAGTTCGCGCAAGAATTGACAGCATAGATCTGCAAATCCAGTCATTGATTGCCGACCGCGCAAAAATGGCGCAGCAGGTCGGCAAGGC
>CAZPCE010000212.1:0-5535 GCA_964584915.1 uncultured Arenimonas sp.
GCCACAGGCGATCGGAAGTTTGTTCGCCGGCCTGCAAATAATCGGCGGCCAGTTTTTCGTCGTTGCAAAATAATGCCGGCAAATCCGGACCGAGTGCGATACGCGCGGCGCCGGTCAATGTCGCGAAATCCAGCAGCAATTCCGGTGACGATTCGCAGGCATATACCAGCGAGTCGCCGAGCACGACACGGCCTTCGGCATCGGTATTGTCAATTTCCACGCTCAACCCGCTGCGGGTGTTGATGACTTCGCCGGGTCGGAATGCGTTCGGGCCGATGGCGTTTTCAACAGCGGGTACCAGGCACTGCAAACGCACAGGCAAACCCGTCGCCATGATGAGTTGCGCGAGGCCCAGAGCGTGCGCGGCACCGCCCATGTCTTTTTTCATGTTGCGCATGCCGTCGGCGGTTTTGATGTCGAGACCGCCGGTATCGAAACACACGCCCTTGCCGACGATCGAAATTTTCGGATGCGCTTCATTGCCCCAGTTCAATTCGATCAAACGCGGGGCGCGATGGCTGGCGCGTCCAACCGCATGGATGGCCGGGAAGTTCTGTTTCAGCAAATCCTCGCCGACGATGATATTCGAGGTGGCGCCGTAAGCCTGTGCCAGACGAATCGCGACCGCTTCGAGTTCTTCCGGACCCATGTGTTCGGTTGGCGTGTTGATCAAATCGCGGACAAGGGTCGTCGCTTTCAATATCGCAAACGTTTCAGAACCTTCATTGACCGATTCCAGGCATAAACGCGCGACCGGTTTCGTTTCGACATAGCGATTGAAGCGATAGGCGCCTAGGCCCCAGCTCAGCAAAGCGACCGAGGCCTCCATTTTCATCGGCGAAGACGAGGTGATGCGATAGGCGTGTTGTGCGGGCAGCATCGTCGGCAGATGCGAGAGTGCGTAAGGATCGGTTGCGTCATTCACGCCGACGGCCACCATGCCGGCCTTGCCGTCGCTGTCGGGAATCAACAAGAAACTTCCGCCGCTTGCGGTGAAACCCTGCGCCGCCAGCCAGGCTTGCACTTGCGGTGTTTGTTGCTCGCGCCATGCGGAAAAATCATTGCGATTCATCAATACCAGCGGAACGGCATTGGCAATCTGGTCGGGCGTGGCAAAGCAGGGCGGCAAACTCATGAGATTTTCATTTCCAAAGGTACGTGTGCATCGTGTTCGAGATAATCGGCAAGGTCGGTCAGGCTGGTGAATTGCAAATCGGGGGCGGGATAGATGTCTGGCCAGCTCTCCTCGCGGCGGTTGATCCAGCAACTGCGAAGTCCGGCGCGCTGCGCGCCCACCACATCGAGTAGCGGATCGTCACCGATGTGCAAAACTTCGTGCGCATCGACGCCGAGGCGATTGACGGTGGCGTGGAAAATCGGCGCATCGGGTTTGGCGTGGCCTTCGTTGCGGGCCGCGACGAAATGCACGAAATGTTCGGCGATGCCGATGCGGTGCAAATCCGCATTGCCGTTGGTCAATGCGGCGACCGGATAACGCGCGGTCAACCGTTTCAATGCCGCGAGCGCATCCGGATAAAATTCGATCTCGTTTCTGGCTGCATAGAAAGTTTCGAACGCGGCTTCGGCATGGTGTTCGGCATCGCCGCTTTCGCGCAGTGCATGCAGCAGAGACAATTTCCGTTGCCGCGTGAAGTCGTGCTCGATGCCCGGATACATGTCGACGATATTCAGGCGAAGCTCGCGCATTTTTTCCAGCGGAAAATTTTTCGCGGTGTTCGGGCAATTTTCCCGCAGGAAAACATCGAGCGCCGATTCGGCCCGCTCGATCGCCGGCCAGATCGGCCAGAGGGTGTCGTCCAAATCTATGCTGAGGGCGCGTACGTGTTTCACGCCCGAAGTTTAACACTTCGCAGCAGGCCGCTTGCGGGTGACCATCACGTATTCATCATTCGGGCCCTTGGGCCCGACGTTTATTTTATCTGCAGGAAACCCGTCTGCCGACCACGCTGCAAACCCAGGCTCAGGTCCTTCGGTGCCGGTGAAAACGCACCGCGCAAATCCTGCAAATCCCGGATCGATGTGCGGTTCACCATCGCGATCCGGTCGCCGGCTTCGAGTCCGTTCTTCGCCGCACGACTATTCGCCACCACCTTGCTGATGATCACGCCGCGCGCGCCTTGCGTGCGGTAGCGTTCAGGCAAATCGATCAGCGTCGCACCGCTCAGGCGGGCGTCCACCTGGTTGCCGTCGAGTTCCTTGGCCTGCGCTTTCAAGGTGGTTTGAATGCTGAGCGCCTGGCCGTTTCGCAACAAATCCACTTTCACCGATTGGCCGACCGGCAACAGGCCTTCGGTATTGTGCAGGGCTTCGGCGCTGTCGGTCCGGTTGCCGTTCAATGCGGTGATCACGTCTTCCGGCTTCAGGCCGGCCGCTTCCGCAGGCGAACCGCGGAACACGCGCGATACCAACGCGCCGCGAATGTTCTTCAGCCCCAATTGCGTTGCCAGCTCCGGCGTAATGTCGATCGTGTCGACGCCAAGCGAACCGCGTCGTACTTCGCCGTACGCCATGATCTGCCGCATGATTTCGCTGGCCAGATTCACCGGAATCGCGAAACCCAAACCGATATTGCCGGCCGCGCTGCCCTGCGGATTGAAACTCGCCGCATTGATGCCGACCAATTCGCCGCGAAGATTTACCAGCGCCCCGCCGGAATTACCCGGATTGATCGACGCATCGGTCTGGATGAAGTTTTGATAGCCGAAACCCTGCAAACCGCTGCGACCGACCGCCGAGATAATGCCCGAGGTCACCGTTTGCCCCAGACCGAACGGATTGCCGACCGCGACCACGAAATCGCCGACGCGCAGGGTTTTTGCATCGGCCAAGGGCAACGCCGTCAAACCGGTGGCCTGGATCTGGATCACCGCGATATCGGTATCCGCGTCCGAACCAATCGGCTGCGCTTCAAACGTACGGCCATCGCTGAGGATCACCGACACTTCATCGGCGCCTTCCACCACGTGGTTATTGGTCAGGATCAGGCCGCGTTTCGCATCGACAATCACGCCCGAACCCAAAGATTGCGAAATGCGTTGCTGCGGAACCCGCGAGCCACCGAAGAACTCGGCCAGCGGATTGCGTACCCGCACCACCTGCTTGGTATAGATGTTGACCACGGCCGGCGTCACCTTTTCCAGCATCGGTGCCAGCGACGGCATCGGCGTTCCGCCCACCTGGGCCGGCAGTGCGGCATTCGCGGCGGTCGGCAGCACGAAGTCGGAAGCCTTTTCCACGATTTGCGTTGCCGGGCTGGGTTCAGGCGGCAGGCTCAGGGCGTGAACGGTGAGTCCACCGCCAATGGCAGCAAAAAAGACACAAAGCATCGTGGGAATGGGGCGCATGATCGGCTCAAAAAGGGGTGGGCGAAAAAACTGCAGGCAGACTAGCAAAATTAAAAATATTTTTACCCTGCAAGACGTCATAGCGGTGCGGGGCCATTCAGTAAGCATTTGTTTTTGATACGGAAAAAATCCAGTCCCCGGATATGACAAACGGTTGACAGCGGCCGGAGGAGGGCGTAATTTCGCTACTCGGCTCTCACACTATATATTGGGTGAGCGGCGGGGGGAGGCCCCAAGGGATGGTGTCGGATGACGCCGACACCCGGAAAGGCCCTGCAGAAGCCTGGTTGCACCTATCGCGGTACAAACATGGAAGTAAGCCTGGACAAATTGGACGCTCGCGGGTTTTGGCCCACAGGCGCGCTTACTTGTCTTTTCCCTTTGGCAATGAGAACAAAATCACATTAACAAGCCAACGCGGAGCGGTGGCGATGGAGGATACAGGCTATATGAGTACGGTTCGCTTGGAAGCGGTCAACACACCATCGGTAGCAGAGATAGATATGCAACCGGCCTCATACGATATCTGGGATAAAAAATATCGCCTGAAATCAAAACAGGGCGACTCCGTCGATCACACGATCGACGACAGTTACAAGCGCGTGGCAAAAGCGCTGTCGGACGCCGAAGCGACGCCCGAAAAACAGAAATACTGGAACGAACGCTTTCTCTGGGCTTTGCGCCGCGGTGCCATTCCGGCCGGCCGCATTACCTCGAACGCCGGTGCCCAGGAACACAAGCCTGCCACCAGCACGATCAACTGCACCGTGTCGGGCATCATCACCGACTCGATGGACGGCATTCTGGATAAAGTCCACGAAGCCGGCCTCACGCTGAAAGCCGGTTGCGGCATCGGTTACGAATTTTCCACGCTGCGTCCGCGCGGCGCTTACGTTGCCGGCGCCGGTGCGTACACCAGCGGCCCGCTGAGCTTCATGGATATCTACGACAAGATGTGTTTCACCGTGTCTTCCGCCGGTGGCCGTCGCGGTGCGCAAATGGGCACCTTCGACGTCTCGCATCCCGATGTAAAAGAATTCATTGGTGCCAAACGCGAAGACGGTCGTCTGCGCCAATTCAATCTGTCGCTGCTCATCACCGACGAATTCATGCAAGCGGTGGAAGCCGATACCGACTGGCCTCTGGTGTTCCCGGTCAACATAAAAGAACAAAACGAAGTCGATCTCGAAAACAAAAAAGAAGTGGTCTGGCGCGAATGGCCGCATAGCCACAATTACGTTACCCGCGAAGACGGTCTGGTCGCCTGCAAAGTGTACGGCCACATCCGCGCGCAGCAATTGTGGAACCGCATCATGGCGTCCACCTACGACTTTGCCGAACCGGGTTTCATCCTGATCGACCGCGTCAACGAAATGAACAACAACTGGTGGTGCGAAAACATCCGCGCAACCAACCCTTGCGGCGAACAACCACTGCCGCCGTATGGCGCCTGCCTGCTTGGTTCGATCAACCTGACAAAATTCATCCGCGACCCGTTCACCGACAAAGCCGCGTTCGATTGGGAAGAATACAAAGAAGTCGTCCGCGTGTTCACCCGCATGCTCGACAACGTGGTCGAAGTGAACGGCTTGCCGCTGGAACAGCAACGCGTTGAAATCATGCGCAAGCGTCGTCACGGCATGGGCTTTTTGGGCCTGGGCTCCACCATGACCATGTTGAAGATGAAATATGGCTCGGAAGAATCCTGCGCCTTCACCGAAGAAATTTCCAAGCAAATGGCGATCGCCGGCTGGGAAGTCGCACTGAGTCTTGCCAAGGAAAAAGGCCCGGCCCCGATCATGGACGAAGAGTTCACCGTCGATGCCGCCATGCTGCGCAAGCGTCCTGAAATGAAAAAAGACGGCTGGAAAATCGGCCAGACCATCAAGGGCCGCGAACTGCACGCGAAATATTCGCGCTACATGCAACGCATGGCGACCGTGGCACCGGAACTGGTCAAGGAATTGTCGGAAGTGGGCGCACGCTTCACCCACCACAGCTCCATCGCACCGACCGGCACCATTTCGCTGTCGCTCGCCAATAACGCCAGCAACGGTATCGAACCTTCGTTCGCGCACCATTACTCGCGCAACGTGATTCGCGAAGGCAAGAAGTCGAAAGAAAAAGTGGAAGTCTACAGTTTTGAATTGCTGGCTTACCGCACCCTGGT
>CAZPCE010000213.1:0-5524 GCA_964584915.1 uncultured Arenimonas sp.
CGAATCTTGCGGCGGAAAAAATCTTCATCGACCGCTTCATCCGGATCTTCGGTCAAAACCCGCAAGGCAATCCGCGAGTGGCCGTTGTAAAAACCGCGGGCGCACCAGGTACCGGTGGCATCGACGATATCGACGATTGAGCCGGGCTTGGGTTTTTGTTCGGGTTTTTCGACCATCTTCTGGAAAATCCAGGGATGGGTCGAGCGGCGTTCGATTTTCAGGTAAACCGTGGGAATGATGGTTGTATTCATGCCGCTATTGTAGCGATTATTCGGTACGGAGCGCGGCAATAGGGTCCAGATCGGCCGCCTGTCGGGCCGGATAAACGCCGAATGCAAGGCCGATCAGGGCGCAGGCAATCGTCGAAAACAGAATGGGGATTGGCGCCCACGCGACTTGCCAGCCGGCGAAAGTCGCAATCAGATACGCCAGCACCATGCCGAAAACCAGACCGAGCACGGCACCGACGGCGCAGATAACCGAGGTTTCGCGCACGAATTGCGCGATAACGTCGCGTCGGCGCGCGCCGAGTGCACGCAGCAAACCGATTTCACGGCGGCGCTCCAGCACATTGGCCAGCATGATGTTCATGATGCCGATGCCGCCAACCAATAAACTGACCGCGGCAATGGAGGCCATCACGATGCTGAAAATTTCCTGGGTTTTCTGATGCTGCTTGAACAATTGCGCCGGCACCAGGAGGCTGGTGTCTTCGACGCCGGCATGGCGTTGTTTCAGCACGGCCGATACCACGCGCGCACCGCCGGAAACCGCTTCCGGTTCACTAACCTTGATTTGGAAACGGTCGATTTCCGGTTCCATCGCCTGAAAGCGGAAGCGCGCCCTGGCCGTGGAAAGCGGGATGAAAACGCGATTGCTTTCGAGGCCCAGCGCAACGCCTTCAAACTGGTCCTTGCTTAAGTCGCGGTCCACCAGAATGCCGATCACTTCAAACCAGGCATGATTGACCTTGATCGTTTTGCCAAGCGCATCGCCGTCGGGAAACAGGTTGCGTGCCGCCTGGTCGCCGAGCACGGCATAGGCCGACAATGCCTGGTCGTCCTCGTCGTTGAACAGTCGTCCGCTGGCAACCGAGAGCGCCGATAGCGAAAAATAATCCGGACTGACGCCGCTGACTTCCAGATCGGCGGAGGCGAAATTACTGAACACGCTATGCACCTTGACGGCTTTTTCGGCGGCGAACTTTTTTGCCTTCGGCGTCAGCGCAAATGCGACGCGGGCATCGGTCATGCTCAAACCCAGACTGCGTGCTCGCTGTTCGCGCAGGGTTTCTTCATCCTGCTCGCGGCTTTCGACCACGATATTGCTCAAGCCAAGTCCCTCGACCAGGCTCAAGGCTTCGCGACGGCTGCCTTCGCCCACCGCCTGCATCGCGACGATCGAACCCACGCCGAAGATCAGGCCCAGCAAGGTCAGCAGCGTGCGCAATTTGCGCCGCATCAATTCTTCGAAAGCTTCGCGCCATACCACGGGTAGTTTCATTGCGGCGCACCCTGTGCAGTGGATGTTTTTTTGCCGGTCGATTTTTTATCTTCCGATGCCACGGATTCTTCTTCGCGTTTTGGCGTCAGCGAAACGACATCGCCGATGTTCAGGCCCTTGCTGACAATCGTGCGGGCAATGCCTTGTTCGCCGAGCGTGATTTCCCTGCGTTTGAATTCATTGCCCTCGCGGACTTCGACGAAGTTTTTCCCGGCTTCCGAGACCACCGCGATATTCGCGACGCTGAGCGTATTCTTCGGCAACAGGGAAAAAATGCTGGCGCGAAAGCGCTGGCCCGAAACAAAACGGTATTTGACGATCATGGCCGTCGGGATATTCGCTTTCATGCTGACGTATTTCACCGGATTGCGGCGGTCTTTTGCCTGCGCGCCGCCGTCCACCTGGCTGATCGTGCTCGTGAATGCCTGGTCGGGGCGTCCGTCCGGATGCATGCTGACCTGGGCGCCGACGACAATGCCCTGCGCTTCGATTTGCGGCACCGATAATTCCACTTGCATCGAGCTGCTGTCGGGCAGGCTGCCGAAATCCATGCCGGCATAGAGAGTCGCTCCGATTTTCGGCTTTTCACCGCCCCAGTCGGTACTCAGCATGAAGATGCCGTCGTTCGGCGCCTTGATTTCGAGGGCATCGAGATCGGATTTTTTCTGATTGGCGGTCAAGGCAACGCGCGCGCGTTGTGAATCGAGCACGGCAAGCTCGGCTTGGCCGCGGCCACCGGATTGATCGCGGCGCCAGTCGAGCACATCGCGTTTGTCGCTCAGGAATTTCTCATCCTGTACCGCATCCAGAATCTGGTTGCGGGCGAATACCTGCAGGTCGGCTTTTGCGTAACGGCGCGCGATGTTCAGTTCGGCATCCACCTGTGCCAGATCGACGCCAATGCGACCTTGCGACACACCCAGATCGGCTTCTTTCAAGGTGCGGGCTACTGCATTGCGTTCGAGATCGATTTGCGCCTGGGCCAGTTCGAGACGGCCCTGTTCGGCGGAAAATCTTGCAACGACTTCGCCCGATTTGACGTACTCGCCTTCGGGTCGCATCCAGATCAATTGCCGTGAAGACCAGTTTTGTCCCGGCACCAGAAGTGGCGTGGCTTTCATGGATTTCACGGTGCCCATCGCCACCAGCGGCAAACTCCGGGTTTCCGTCTTTATCACTTCGAATACCGGCGCCTGGTCCACCTGGCTGCTGCAGGCCGAAAGAGCGGCAATCAAAGCCACGATGGTCACTGTGAGCATGCGATGCTTCATGGCGCTGCCTTCTTTGCCGTGATCAATTCAACCCGCACGGTTTGGCCGGGTTTGATTTTGAACGTGGTTTTGTCCAGACGGATAAGTACATCGATCACCGGAATGGGCTGGGTGCGGGATTTGCTGCGCACCGCGCGGCCAACTTCAACAATCTGTCCCGAAAGCGCGGTGCCGGCGCTGCCCTCAACGACGATTTTCACCCGCGCATTCAAACCCACGCGCGTGTAATCGCGTTCATTCAATTGGGCTCTCACCGCGAGGCTGCTCAAGTCGGCGATGCCGGCCACTTCCTGGCCGCGGAACACTTGTGTGCCGACCGCGAATTTTTCGCCCTGCCAATTGGCTTGGTGTTGCATGAGGCCATCTTGCGGCGCCTTGATGTTCAGAGTGGTCAACGCAATTTGCAATTGCCGTACATCGGCTTCGAGATTACGGGTTTCCGACTCGATTACCTGCCACTCCAGCTGCCGTTGCTGAGCGACAAGCACTTCGCGATGTTTTGCGAGCGCGAGTAGACGTTCAGCCTGTTTCTTGTCGATCACGAATTTTTGATAGTCCACACGGCGCACCAATGAAGCGGGCTGGGTCGCCTTGCGCTGCGCCTTCTCGGTACGCGATTGCTGTTCCTGGGTCGCCAGTTTGTCGGTGCGTGCGCGTTCGGCCAGTTCGAGTTTCAGTTTTTCACGCTGGGTTTTTTTCTCGGCCAATTCACTCTGTTTTGCTTGCAGGCGTTTTATGACTTCACTGCCATCAAAGGAAACCGCAGGCTGGCCTCGCTTGATCGGCTCGCCATCGGGCGCGAGTTGCGTCAACGTCATGTTCCACAATTCATCGATCGCGGGCGGCAAAATGCTGGAACGTTTCAACGCCACGACTTCGCCGTCCATGCTGATCTCGTTTTTGCCGAGGCAGGAAAAACTGATCATGCAGGCAATCAACAGTACGGGCAGGCGCTTCATGGTTTTACCCTTGCCTTTGTCGTTGCCGATGAAATCTGCACGCGGACATTCATGCCGCTTAATAATTTGACGTCGAGTTTTTCCGGCAACGCGATTTCTATCGCGAAATAACGTGCATCGCCCCATTCGGATTTGCTGTCGGGCGCCGCAGCGATTTTCGTGATCACGCCGTTGACGGGTTTGCCGGGATACGCGTCAAAGGTCAGGCTTACCGCTTGCTTCAACTTCAGGCCGCGCCGCTCGGGTTCAAGCGCATACGCCACCACACCGCGTCGGCCCTCGCCGACAATTTCGCCAATCTTCTGGCCGGGCCAGCTGCTGGCGCCCTCGTCGATGCGGCCACCGCGCCAGCCATCGAAGCCGTGCGTCAAAGTGCCGTCGCGGGTTGCCTTCTGTTCGGCATTGGCAATCGCCGCTTTCTGGTAATCGCGTTGTATCTGGAGTTTTTGTATTTCCAGTTTCGCATCGGCCTGGCGGCGGATGATCGCGGCCTTGGCATTGTTGTATTCGTTTTGTTTCAGCAGATATTCGCGTGCGCTGCGTTCTTTTTCACTGCGATAACGGTCGAGATCAAGGCGCGCAATATAGTCTGCCGGAATGGCGGCATCCACGACAGCCTTGTCGCGCGCCGCTTCGGCATCGATCAATGCACGCTCGGCATCGAGCAATTTCACGCGTAGCTCGACGATTTCCTTTTCCGTGCGCGAACGTGCCTGGTCGATCTGGGCTTCAAGCAGCCTGACTTGCGACGTGGCCTGGCCGGGATCGATGCGTACCACGACATCGCCGGCTTTTACCCGGCTGCCGTCGGGAAGGTAATAACGTAATACCACCGGCGAGCTATCCGATGGCGGCGTGTAGATGATTTCGGCATCCAGAATGCGCACTTCGCCGGTCAGGTAAATATTGGCCGCCTGCGACGGTGCGCAGCAAAATGCCAATGCAACGAATGTAAAAAGCGGAAGCTTATTGCGAGACATCGGATTCCACCTTGCCGTCGCGTAAACGCACCAGGCGGCGCGCCGATGCTGCGATGTCGTTGTCGTGCGTCACCAGTACGACGGTCTGGCCGCCGGCATGCAATTCGTGCAGCAAGGCAAGAACTTCGGTCGCCGTTTTTGAATCGAGATTGCCCGTGGGTTCGTCGGCCAGCAGCAAGGCTGGTTGCATCAGCAATGCCCGTGCGATCGCGGCGCGCTGCATTTGCCCGCCGGAAAGCTCGCCGGGACGGTGATCAAGGCGGTCGCCAAGCCCGACACGTTCCAGTAAATCCTTGGCCCGCGCTTCGGCATCGGGATGCTCGGCTCTGGAAAAACGCAGCGGCAGCATCACGTTTTCCAGAACCGACAAGCGCGTCAGCAAATGGAAGGACTGAAACACGAAGCCAATCCGGTTGTTGCGGACATCGCTGATCGTTTCGTCGTCGAGACCTCCGACTTCACGGCCTTCAAGCAGGTATTTGCCGCCGCTCGGGCGATCAAGGCAGCCAAGGACGTTCAGAAGGGTGGATTTACCTGAACCGGAGGCACCGGCGATGGCGACAAATTCGCCCTTCGCTATTTTCAGGTCCACACCTCGCAAGGCGGCCACTGTCTGGCCGCGCAGCTGGTATTGGCGGGCAATCCCTTGCAATTCAATCATTGAATAATCATAACATCAGGCCTTCATTCTTCCGTATTGGCCCTGTGGACGGCATTTCATCATGCGCGCTTAACTTTTGATTGTTACAATGCGCGCAGAAGGGGAGTAGCTCCCGCCTCCGATGTCGTCAATACGGGCCGTTTCACATAA
>CAZPCE010000214.1:0-5496 GCA_964584915.1 uncultured Arenimonas sp.
ATGGCGCGGCGCTGGCACTGGCGGCAAAAACCAGACATATTCCTGCCTACATCGTGGTGCCGAATGGTGCGAATCCCGCCAAGTTGAAAGCCATCGAACAAGCCGGTGGCAAAATTACTTTTTGCGATAATACGATGAAGGGTCGCGATGACGCCGCCGATAAAATCCGGCAGGAAACCGGTGCCGCGATGGTGCATCCCTATACCAACCACGATGTGATCGCAGGTCAGGGTACGGCGGCACTGGAGTGCCTGCAGCAAACTCCGCGACTGGATTTCATGGTTGCGCCAGTCGGCGGCGGCGGCCTGATCAGCGGCACCGCCATCGCGGTTGCCGGCAAATCAAAAACCTGTCGCGTGATCGGCGCCGAGCCAAGCGGCGCCGCCGATGCCTATGAGTCACTGCAAGCAAACAAGCGCATTACCGAGATCGTGTCGAACACGATTTGCGACGGCTTGCGTGCCACCGTGGGCGAAATCAATTTGCACATCATGCAGGAACGGCGAGTTGAAATTTTCACCGTCTCCGATCAGGAAACCATCGAGGCCATGCGCCTGATCTGGGAACGACTGAAGATTCTGGTGGAACCTTCCTGCGCCACGGTGCTGGCCGCGATCATCAAAAACAAAACGCAATTTGCCGGGAAAAAAATCGGCTTGATCATTACCGGCGGCAATGTGGATTTGTCAGCACTGCCTTGGTAGTCCGCTGCGCGAGAAACTAATTCGCGTCCACCGTTTCGCGAGACGTTTTGGAGAACATGGTGCGGGAAAGCACCGCACGATCTTTCTCGGGAAGTTCCAAAATGCTTTCCATCATCCATCCCATGATCTGGCACCTCTTGGTGGCGGGCAGGGATTTGTCGGAGAATTTACTCAAACCGGTAATGGCTTCCTCGCCATGCTTCTTGGCCATTCCCATGACAACAGGCATGATTGCCGAATCAACTTCTTCTTTTTTCAGAATGCTGATCACACCATGCTGGCCGGAAATAATGACCGAGCTGACCCCTGAATAAAGCCGGGCAAAAAGTTCAGGGGCGAACCTGGCCTCCAGATCCGCTTCTTGCTGCGCGCTTAACTCGGGTTTTTCACCGGGCAGCATTTGCAAACAAATCATTTCGTCATTTGCACCCATCAGCATGATGTGTGCGAGACCGGAAATATAGTCATTGACTGATTTGTCGTCCGCCCTGGGCAAATAAAAATCCGACTCGTTCAACGCTAGTGCCAGCCCACTTTCCACTGCAAGTTTGTCTTTTTTGCCTTTGGGCAGAGCAATGGCGCCGATTGCGATCTTTGCTTCCCAGGTGTCACGAAATTTAGGGTTGTCTTCAATCAGAACGGCGAACATCGGATGCTTGGCTATGGCTTCGTCCGCGAGTTTTCTTGCGTCGTTCATTTGGCCACTGATTTTGTTGTCGCCTTTGACGGACGCGGCTTCAGGCGTAGCAAGATCGGCAGCTTTCAGTTCGGTGGCGACGGGCGCGGCAAGCGCTATAACGAGTGCGAGAAACTTTAAATTATTGAGCATGGAAGATCCGGAGTGATGTCATTTCCGATCAGTATAAGTGCTATGGCCGGGGCCATCTAGCGCCGACGTATCGGAATCGCATTTGCCGGAAAACTCGCGATATCCGCACCCTGTTCTCTTCGTGAAACACCTGGCGCCGGGCCCCAGGCCATCGCCGTTACGACTTCCCAGGTGCTGGGCAGAACATTATTGATGCGGAGTTTTTCGTAGGCTGCTGTCATGTTTTGCAAACGGATTTTTCCGGACAAACCACGCGAGCGTTGCGGCCGTGCGTCGTTCGCACCGATGGCTTTGAGTTCTTTCATCAAGGTTCGAACATCGGAATACGTCAGTTGGTAAAGCTCGCGATCCAGTACCGGATTCTTGAAACCTGCTGCAATGATGGCATCGCCGATTTGCTGGATCGCGGCGAACGGACTGAGCGGCGGATTTTTTTCACCGGCCTGCCAATAGGCTTCGCGCAATTCCAATAGGGTGTCAGGCCCGAACGTCGAAAACAAAAGCAGGCCATCCGGTTTCAACACGCGGCGAAATTCCGCCAACGTGGCCGGCAAATCATTCACCCATTGCAGGCACAGATTGGAAAAAATGACATCGACGCTGCCATCGATCAAGGGCAAGGATGAAGCATCGGCGCAGATGCGTTTTATCGGTCGCCAGAAACGGGTTTGTTTCGGCACTTCTTTCAGCATCGGCAGAGCGGCGTCGAGCGCAATGACTTGAGCCTTCGGCCAGCGTTTTTTCATCACGCCGCTGGCGCGTCCGGGGCCGCAACCCAGATCCAGTACGCGCAATGGTTGCCGGTCTTCCAAAAAATCCAGCTGTTCGATCAATCGGGTTTCGACTTCGCGTTGCAGTACGGCGACCTGTGCATAAGAAGTCGCCGCGCGACCGAAATTGCGTCTCAACGACGCGGCTTCGAACAATACGGGAGCGCGAAAATATTTCATGCCGTCTTTTTCGAAAAATCGGAAATGGCCTGTGCCACCAGATCGGCATGCGTCAAAAATGGTGCATGACCGCCACCTTGAATGGCGATGAAGTCACCATTTGCCATTTCGCTTGCCGTTTGCATGGCCAATGGTGACACCAGGCGGTCTCGTTTTCCGGCACACCAAAGGCTGGGCACATTCAGGTTGCGGCAGGCTTCAATCAAGTCGGTATTTTCCAGTAGTTCGAGGCCTTCGCACAACACGCGTTCGGCCGGCTCGCCGAACGCAAACACCGCGTCGCGCAATACGCGCAATTCTTCCCGCATGTGATCGGAACCCTGCGCTTCGAGGCTGATAAAACGATCCAGCGTACCGCGGTAATCTTTTTTCAGGTCATCGGCAAATCCGGTGAACACCGATGCATTCATGCCATGCGGCCAATGATCGGCTTTGACGAAACGCGGCGAGGCGCACAGCATGATCAAGCCCTTTGTCGGGAAATGTCTTGCGGCGTGCAAGGCGACCAAACCGCCGAGCGACCAGCCGCACCAGATAGCGGTGGGTGCGCGTTCCGAAATGTGTTTCGCGATCGTGGCAATATCCAGATTCGAATGGTCATCAATACTCCGACCATGGCCCGGAAGATCGACCAGGTAACAGGTGAAGTGTTTTTCCAGCAACAAAACGAGCGGCGAAAAAATTTCACAATGCATGGCCCAGCCGTGAATCATCACCAGCGCCGGGCCGGTGCCGCGTTGCTCGATATGCATTTAAGCTTCTGCGTGATTTTCTGGCAGGCGACGGCTGTCTTCCAGCGCGAATGCCAAGGCCTTGATCAAGCCGTCCACGTGTTCTTCGGTATGCAATGCGGTCAGCGTCACGCGTAAACGCGCCTGGCCTTCGGGCACCGTCGGTGGCCGAATCGCGCTGACCAGATAGCCCTGTGCTTCCAGCGACTTTGCTATTTTCAGTGCTTTTTGATTGTCACCAAGCATGATCGGTTGAATCGCCGTTTGCGAATCGTGCAATGGCAGTCCATGGCGCATGGCGGCGCGCCTGAATCGCGCGATCAGCGAAGCAAGTTTTGCCCGGCGCCAGGGTTCTGCACGAATCAGTTTCAAACTTGCACGCATCGCTGCCGCCATCGCGGGCGGCGGTGCGGTGCTGAATAAATAGGGACGCGCGGTTTCCGAGATATGGCCAATGATCGCTTCGCTGCCGCAAAGCACAGCGCCTTGTCCGCCGAACGCCTTGCCCATCGGCAATACCAGCAAGGGCACTTCCTTGCTGGTCAGTTTCGCGGCGGCCACGCTGCCTCGGCCATCGGGACCGAGCACGCCGATGCCGTGCGCATCGTCGACATACAACATCGCGTCTTGCGTGCGGGTCAGCAAGACCAGATCGCGCAGCGGTGCCATGTCGCCATCCATGCTGAACACGGAATCGGTCGCGAGCATCGCGGCACCGTCGCGATGACTGGTGAGCTGACGCAGCGCCGCCGATACATCGGCATGCGGATAGCGTTTCAATTCGCAATAGGCCAGACGTGCGCCGTCGAGCAAGCATGCATGGTTGAGTTTGTCCTGCACGCAGACATCACCGGCGCCAAGCAGGCTTTGCATCACTGCCAGATTGGCGAGATACCCGCTTCCGAAATACAAGGCTTTTTCATAACCGAGCCATTCGGCGATTTCTTTTTCCAGGCTGGCATGTTCCTGGTGATAACCGCAGACCAACGCTGAACCCGTGCTGCCGACGCCGTGGTAGGCCGCCGATTCCTGCAATGCCGATACGACATCCAGATGTTGCGATAAGCCGAGATAATCGTTGCTGCTGAAATTAACCAACTCCTTTCCGTCGCATTTCACGATCACACCGTCGCGCGCCTGGATAATGCGGCGCTGCCTGACCAGGTTCGAATGGATCCGCGCCTGTTTCTCGGCTTTGACTTTATCGGTGATAAGAATGCGGGCCATGCTTATGCGGCGCAGGATTGGGTTTTGTCGCTGCACAACACGTCGGCATGCACGGTTTTGCTTTCTTCGACCAAAGGCATGCCACGCAAACCAAGGCGGGCGAACAGGGCCTGGTCGGCTTCGACATCCGGATTGCCGGTGGTCAACAGTTTTTCGCCGTAGAAAATGGAGTTGGCGCCAGCAAGGAAACAGAGCGCCTGCAATTCTTCATTCATCTCGGCACGACCGGCCGATAAACGCACCATCGATTTCGGCATGATGATTCTTGCCACGGCTATCGTACGAACGAATTCGAACGCATCGAGCATCGCCGTGCCATGCAAGGGCGTGCCCTCGACTTGCACCAGGCGATTGATCGGCACCGAACCGGGATGCTCCGGCAAGGTCGCAAGACTGTGCAATAAATTCGCACGCTGTTCGCGCGATTCGCCCATGCCGACGATACCGCCGCAGCAGGTTTTCAAACCGGCATGGCGTACGTTTTCCAGGGTGTCGAGACGATCCTGGTAATCACGGGTCTTGATGATGTCGCCGTATTCTTCCGGCGCGGTATCGAGATTGTGGTTGTAATAATCCAGGCCGGCCTGTTTCAGGGTGTTCGCTTGCGGCGGGCTCAACATGCCCAGCGTTGCGCAGGCTTCCATGCCGAGTGCCTTGACGGCACTGACCATCTCGGCGACTTGGGCCACGTCCTTGTCTTTCGGCGAACGCCAGGCGGCGCCCATGCAGAAACGGGTCGCACCGGCGTTCTTCGCCTGCGTCGCTTTTTCGATCACTTCATCGAGTGTCAACAATTTGTGCGCTTTCAAGCCGGTGTTGTAGCGCGCGCTTTGCGGGCAATAGGCGCAATCCTCGGGGCAACCACCGGTCTTGATCGACAACAAGGTGGACACCTGGACTTCCTGCGGATTGAAGTGCTCGCGGTGAACTTCGCCGGCGCGGTGCATCAAATCGGGGAATGGCAGGTTCATCAGGGCCAGCACTTCTTCGCGCGACCAGTCATTTCGGATGACAGCAGACATAGGGATTCCCTGACAGCAAAGCATTGTAAAGAC
>CAZPCE010000215.1:0-5480 GCA_964584915.1 uncultured Arenimonas sp.
GCACGCATTGCCAGTGATGCCCGCAAGGCGGACAGTAACGAAGAAAAATTGCGTTTGAAATCCGAATTAATTGGAGCCGGTGCGTTGTTGGGTTTGCTACAGCAAACACCCGCCGAATGGTTCGCCCGCGGCAATGACAACAGCGATGATGCGCGGATTCAAACTCTGGTTGATGAACGCAACGCCGCCAAGAAAGCGAAGGACTTCGCACGCTCCGATGCGATCCGCGATCAACTTGCTGCCGAAGGCATACTGCTGGAAGACACGGCGCAAGGCGTGCGCTGGAGACGTGCCTGATGTTTCCGATGGAATCCACCGCTACCGAAGCGCAGAAAGCCATCGCTGATGAATTTGCATTCTTCGGCGACTGGTCCGAGCGTTATCAGTATTTGATTGATCTCGGGAAAAAACTACCGGATTTGAAACCGGAATGGAAAACCGAAGAACATCGTCTGCATGGTTGCCAATCGATGGTCTGGATTATTCCTGAAGGTAACAAGGACAAGCTGGTATTCCATGCGCTCAGCGACTCGACGATTGTTTCCGGACTCATATTTCTTGCGCTTCGTGTCTATTCTGGTCGTAGCGCCGAAGAAATCATGAATACGGCTCCCGACTACATCAGCCAAATCGGCTTGGCGAAACATTTATCGCCCACCCGGAGCAATGGCTTGAAATCGCTTCTGCAATTTATTCAACAAACGGCGCATAGCGCCCTCTCTGCCAGGAATATCGCATGAACCTTCGCTACTGTGCTTTGGCGTTAGCAATTACGTTCAGTCTCTCCCTGCCTGTATCGGCAGCCGATATCAGTGCACCGAGGCCGGCGGATATTCCTGCCAGCACGCAGCAGCTCGCATTAATGATTCACCGTTTCAATGCCGACTTGTCCAGCATTGAACATACCCACGACATCACCGGCAGTCCAAAACGCGAAGCATCACTACGCAGTCTTTACAACAGCTGGCTGCAATCGATTGGCACACTTGATTATGCTTCGCTGCAACTCGAGGACCAGGTCGACTACGCCCTGTTCAAGCGTGAATTGAATTACCGTCTGAAACAACTCGACTTCAACCGCAAGCGCTTTGACCAGGCCGCTACGCTGTTACCTCAGGCTGACAGCCTGATTGCGCTCGCCGAGGCAAGACGCGAACTGGTGTATGCCGACGCCAAGACCAGCGCACAGGTTTTGAACCAGGCGCAAAAGGCAATCGAGAAAATGCATGCGCAACTCGATGGCGGCAATGGCAAATCCACGATCAGTCCGATCGTCGCCTTTCGCGCTTCCAAATACCTTTCCAGTCTTCGTGATGACCTCAAAGACTGGTTCACCTTTTACAACGGTTACGATCCCAACTTCACCTATTGGACCAAGCTGCCCTACGAGTCGCTCGACAAGGAAATGGAATCCTATTCCAAATTTCTGCGCGACAAGATAGCCGGAGCCTCGAATCCGGAAACCATCATCGGCGATCCTATTGGCCGCGATGCACTGATGGCGGATCTGCAACATGAAATGATCCCCTACACGCCTGAAGAATTGATCGCGCTGGCGGAAAAGGAATTGAGCTGGTGCCAGAACGAGATGACCAAGGCCGCCGCCGAGATGGGCTACAAGGATTGGCGGCAGGCGCTTGAGGCAGTGAAGCAACAAAGTCCGTTACCCGGCGAACAACCGAAACTTGTCGTTCAACTCGCCGACGAAGCGATTGATTACGTGACGAAAAACGACCTTGTCACCGTGCCCGACATCGCCAAGCGCGATTGGCGCATGACCATGCTGACTCCGGAATATCAATTGCAAGCACCCTTCTTTCTGGGCGGTGAAGACGTGTGGGTCGCCTACCCGACCGATGGCATGCCACAGGATAAAAAACTGATGACCCTGCGCGGCAATAACCGTTACTTCTCGCGTGCGGTCGTGCATCACGAATTGATTCCAGGCCATCACCTGCAATTCTTCTACAACCAACGCTATCAGACACAACGGCAATTGTTCAGTACACCGTTCTGGACCGAAGGCTGGTCGCTGTATTGGGAAATGCAGTTGTATGATCGCGGCTTTGCCAAAACGCCGGAAGAAAAAATCGGCATGCTGTTCTGGCGCAGCCATCGCGCCGCCCGGATTTTGTTTTCGCTGTCGTTCCACATGGGCAAAATGACGCCGCAACAGTCGATCGACTTGCTGGTGGATCGCGTAGGCCATGAACGTGAAAACGCGGCGGCGGAAGTTCGCCGCAGTTTCGCCGGCGATTACAGCCCGCTCTACCAAACCGCCTATATGCTGGGCGGCCTGCAATTTCGAGCCTTGCACAAGGAATTGGTCGAAAGCGGGAAAATGACCGAACGTGAATTCCACGACTCCATACTCATGGGTGGCGAAATGCCGGTATCGGTCGTGCGTTCGCGCCTGAAGAAACAGGCGCCGAACAGGGATCTGCCTGCCGAATGGAAGTTTTACGATTTTTCGAAGTGATCATGGGATGGGCAATGTCCACCCTGTTCAATCGGCATGAATTAATCTGGTGGGCATTGCCCATCCAATCGGGATAAAGTTTTAAATGGACATGATCAGCAGCAATTTCATCATCATCGCACTCACTTGCGTGGTCTCTTACACGGCGCTGAATAACGCCAAATTGATGGATGACTGGATTCTTCGTCCGTTCAAGGCGCAGCGCGACAAGCAGTATTACCGTTACATGACCTACGGCTTTCTGCATGCCGATTTCATGCATTTGCTGTTCAACATGGTCACGCTTTATTTCTTCGGTAGCGTGATGGAAAACTTTTACACTTCGAATCTCGGCCCATTCGGCTTTGCCCTGTTTTACCTGGGCGGCCTGGTTTTCTCGGTACTGCCCAGTGCGATGCAAAACCAAAAAGATCCGCGCTACGCCACGCTTGGAGCGTCCGGCGCGGTATCCGCCGTGCTGTTCGCATTTATCCTGTTCAAGCCCTGGACGACATTGTTGATTTTCTTCGTGCCCTGCCCGGCGATCATCTACGCGGTTTTATACGTTGCCTATTCGATATGGCTCGACAAGAAGGGCGGCGATAATGTCAACCACAGTGCGCACCTGTGGGGCGCAGCCTACGGCATTGCAGCCACTGCCTTGATTCAACCCAGCGTATTGAGCCACTTCATGAATCAATTGATGAATCCGTTTTCGTAGCGGCGCTTGCTCGTTGCATCTTGCAATCAGTCGACATACACCGTCTTGATATTCATGAATTCATGAATCCCGTGCTCCGCCAATTCGCGACCGAAGCCTGAAGACTTGGTGCCGCCAAACGGCAGTCGGACATCGCTGCGAACCTGCGCATTCACGAAGGTCGCGCCGGCCTTGATGCGTCGGGCGATGTTTTCACCGCGTTTTTTATCCTGGGTCCAGACACTGGCGCCCAAACCAAACAAGGTGTCGTTCGCGACTCGTACCGCATCATCATCGTCCTTCACGCGAATGATGCTGGCGACAGGCCCAAACAATTCTTCGCTGTAGGCCGGCATGCCGGGTTTCACGTTATCGAGAATCGATGCCGGATAGTGCGATGCGCCTTGTCCCGGTTCACAACCGATCAGGGGTTTGGCACCGGCCTGGATGCTGGCTTGCACCTGGCTCTGCAGCTCATCACGCAAATCCGCCCGCACCATCGGTGCGAGTGTCGTCGCGGCATTGTTCGGATCGCCAATTCGCAGTTTGCCTGCCGCTTCAACGAATCGCTGCACGAAGGCATCCGCAATTTTCTCGGTAACGATGAAACGCTTGGCCGCGATACAGGTTTGACCGGCATTGCTGAAACGCGATGCCACCGCAATCGGAATCGTCTTGTCGAGATCGGCATCGTCCAGCACCACGAACGGGTCACTGCCGCCGAGCTCGAGCACGCATTTCTTCAGGAATTTACCTGCAGTCGCGGCCACCGAACGTCCGGCTCGCTCACTGCCGGTCAAGGTAATCGCATGCACTCGAGAATCGCCAATCACCTTCTCGGCCATCGCATTGTCGATATGCAGCACACCGAACACACCATCGGGAATACCCGCTTCTTTCAATACATCGGCGATAGCGTCGGCACATCGCGGCACATTGGTCGCATGTTTGAGCAATGCCACGTTTCCAGCCATCAAGCCCGGCGCGAGGAAACGGAACACCTGCCAGACCGGGAAATTCCAGGGCATGATCGCGAACACGCAACCCAGCGGTTCGTATGTCACGTAACTGCGGGTCGCTTCGGTTTTGATGTCGTTGTCACGCAGATAATCAATCGCATGCTTTGCGTAATATTCGCAGGCACCGGCGGATTTTTCTATTTCGGCCAGAGCCTCGCCATGCAACTTGCCCATCTCGGTCGACATGATGTTGGCAATAACTTCTTTTTTCGAACGCAGAACAGAGGCAATGCGCTCAAGAATTGCGCCGCGCTGGTCTATCGACAATACCGACCAGGCAGGAAATGCCGCCGATGACTTTGCCAGCAAGCTTTCGACGGCATCTGCACCCATATAGTCATAGCGGTAATCCACCTGACCGGTCCAGGGATTGGTAATTTCGACGCTCATTTTCTTTATTCGCCTTTCTGCAATGCCAATTGGATATCACGTTGGCGGCGTTTTTCCTCGCGATGGCTGATCGCCCAAGCAACCAATGCCGTGGTGGATACCACCGCCACGACAATCGAGGCCAGCGCGTTAATCTTGGGATTCAGGCCCAGACGCACGGTCGAGAAAATCTTCATCGGCAAGGTCGTCGAATCCGGCCCGGCAACGAAGCTGGAAATCACCACATCGTCCAATGACAGCGTGAATGCCAGTAGCCAGCCCGAAATAAGTGCCGGAAAAATAATCGGCAAAGTGATCACGAAGAATATTTTCAGCCGGTTGGCGCCCAGATCCATCGCGGCTTCTTCGAGCGACTTATCGAGTTCCGCCAGACGCGAGGAAATGATCACGGTAACGAATGCCATCGTGAAAGTCACATGCGCAATCCAGATGGACAGCATGCCCTTGGGTGAAATGCCGAACGGCGCAAACAAGGTGACAAACATCAGCAACAGCGACAGACCGGTCACCACTTCCGGCATCACCAGCGGTGCGGTAATCAATGCGCCGAACAGTGTTTTTCCGCGAAAGAATTTGAAACGCGTCATCACCAGTGCCGCCAGCGTACCCAGCACGACAGCGGCAGTGGCCGAGGTGAACGCGATCTTCAGGCTCACCCAGGCCGCTTTCAGCATCGAATCGTCATTCATCAACTCGCCATACCACTTGAACGAGAAACCCGACCAGGAACTGGATAGGCGCGATTCGTTGAATGAAAAAACCACCAATAAAATGATAGGCAAATACAGGAAAAGAAAACCTGCACCCAGGAAAATGCGGCCGAACCAGCTGACTTTTGCATTGGGAGAGCTCATACGATCCGGCCCTCCAGTTCTTTCTGCTGAAACTTGTGGAAGATGATGATCGGAATCAG
>CAZPCE010000216.1:0-5383 GCA_964584915.1 uncultured Arenimonas sp.
CGGGCGACGGGAAATCCTTCACCTCGACGCTCAGCTTCGATGTGCTGGATAACAACGGTGCGGTGATCGAAACCGGTAGCCTGGGCGAAGCGCAGGCTACCCGCATCGATTTTTAGGTTACCCTGCATTCTCCAGGCCATATGCGGGGATGCGATGACAAGCAAGCATGATCAGGAACAGGCGGCACGTTTGGATCATGCCTCGCACATCGGCATGCAAGGTTCGGGGAATCTGCTCAAGGTATTAGGCGTGGCTTTCGGCCTCGCGATACTGGTGGGCAATACGATCGGCATGGGCATTCTGCGGACTCCGGGCGAGGTGGCTGCCAATGTTCCCTCGATATTTCTATTCATGGCGGTATGGCTGGCAGGCGGGCTATACGCTTTACTCGGCGCGCTTACGGTTTCGGAGCTGGCTGCCATGCATCCGCGCTCGGGCGGCTTGTATCCGCTGGTTAAAAACGGACTGGGAAATTATCCAGGCTTCGTCGTGGGCTGGACGGATTGGCTCTCTACCTGTGGAAGTATCGCGGCAGTGGCCATCGTACTCGGTGAATATGTCGGGCCCTTGATTCCGGTTCTGGCGGGGCACGAAAAAATGACCGCCTGCGCAGTGACGATTGCGTTCGGGCTCTTGCAGTGGCGCGGTATCCGTATCGGTGATGTGGCCCAGCAGGCCAGCAGTCTGGTCAAGGCAGTGGCACTGATAGGACTGGCGGTCATTGCCTTGTTCATGACGATCGGGGCGGCGCCCCAGGTCGAGATAAAAACGGCCGCCGTGATCTTGCCATCGGGCATTGCACTAGCGGCGGCGGTGATCATTTCGCTGCAGTCCGCAATCTACACTTACGACGGGTGGACCGGACCGGTTTATTTCAGCGAAGAACTTCAAGCACCTGGTCGCGATATTCCTCGCACCATGATTGGCGGAGTGTTGCTGGTCATCGCGATTTATCTTTTATTGAACGCGGCATTTTTAAGCGTGATTCCGATTGCAGAAATGGCCGGTGATCCCTTCGTTGCAGCGAGTGCAGCGCGACGTTTGTTCGGCCCGATGGGCGATACCGTGCTACGCGTTGTTATGGTTATTTCCCTGATCGCCTCGGTGAATGCACTCACGCTGATGGCATCGCGCGTGCCGTTTGCGATGAGCCGCGATGGCTTGCTGCCGGCTGCCTTGAACCGGGTCAATCCTGGCGGCACGCCGGTATCGGCATTATTGGTCAGCACCACGCTCGCGCTGGTGCTGATTGTGACCAATAGCTTCAATACCGTGATTGCGATGTTGGCGTTTCTTTTCGTCAGTAACTATGCGCTGACTTTCAGTACCTTGTTCATATTGCGCATAAAACAGCCCGATGCCGTCCGGCCATTTCGTGTGCCGGCATATCCCTACGTGCCGGGCCTTGCGTTGCTTGGCTCACTGGCATTCATCGGCGCGGCATTATTCAGCGATTTCACCAACAGCCTGATCGCGTTGGGATTGGTGGCGATTTCCTGGCCGATGTACAGATTGTTTCGTCGTTAGCGTCGGAAAGCGTCAGTAGTGTCAGGTTGAAATCGGAACAATGGGCACCATTGTTGTGAGTGCAATCCGAAATTTAAGTGAGTGGAGCAGGTGATGGCGACAGGCTGGGCAGGCGATGGCGCGGTGCAGGATCAAATCGATGCGACCGTGAAAGACGGCATCAATCGTGTCCGCAGCAAGTTGCCGAAAGGTACCAGCTTGAAGCGCTGCGAAGAATGCGATGCCAAAATTCCGGAAGCTCGGCGCAAAGCCGTTCCCGGCGTGCGTTTATGCGTGCCATGCCAGGAGGCCAAAGATCAGGAGGATGAAAATTCCAGTGGGTACAATCGCCGCGGCAGCAAGGACAGCCAGCTCCGCTGAGATTTCAGTTCGCCAGTTTCTCGACAACCAGGTCGAGTAATGCACGAAGGCGGGCCAGCCTTCTTAAATCACGATGATAACCGACCCAAGTGTCGCGACCGGGCGGTTCTTCGCCAAGATCAAGTCTTTCAACGCCGACGAGTCTGTCGCCCAACGGGATAGGCAGCACAGAAATTCCGATGCCTTGCTCGCACATTTTGGCTTGCACATCGCGGCTATTGCTGCGAAACACGATGTTGGCTTTGGGTAATCTTTTTTGCAGCCAACTATCATCCGGCATTCCGGTAAATCCCGTTTCCAAAGTGATGAGCGATGCGCCTTCGCCATCGCCGGGTATTGGCGGTTTCATTCCCGCGCGAGCATACACACCGTATTGCATATGCAGGAGTTTTCGCGATACGACATCGGGTTCATTGAACGGACTGATACGGAACGCCAAATCGGCCTCGCGCCGCGACAGGCTCAGGAAACGAGCATCGGTAACAAGCTCGACGGTAATTCCCGGTTGTTGAATGGCAAACTCGGCCAGCACCGGTGTAAGTACATGGGTGCCGAACCAATCGGAGGAAGTGAGCTTCAAACCACCCTCGAGTTGATGGGCGTTTCCGGCAAGTTGCCGCTGAATCGTGAGTGCTTCCTCTTCCATGCGTTCTGCGTGGGCGAGCATCGACGAGCCTTCATCGGTCAGCACGAAGCCATCGGCCGTGCGTTGGAATAGTTTGTGTCCTATCGCGGTTTCGAGCGTATTCAAGCGCCGACCCATGGTGGGCTGTGCCAGTGAAAGCTTCCTTGCCGCCGCTCCGAGCGTGCCTTCGCGGGCTATGGCCAGAAAAATACGTACGTCACTCCATTCCATCGGCTTCCCATTGGCTTGTATTTAGTGCCATGCAATTATGCATGAGTAAAATGCAAATAAATCTATTTCAATGCTTGTTTGGCATGGCTAATCTGGCTCTTATTCCCGCCCTAGATCAGGAGCCATCATTTGTCCCGCATCGCTGTCGTCAAAAAGTTCTTCCTGAAGCTGTTTCTTGCGCTAGCAGCGATCTTCGTTGCAGTCCAGTTGTTCAGATTGTTGCTTTTGCCCGGCATCCAGACATTTTTCGATCTGGATGACGCGGTCACGAGCATGTTCAGGCGAACAGGCATTTTTCTGTGCGTGCTGACAGCTTACTGGGCCTACGTTAAGTTTTACGAAAAGCGTGCCGCGGCCGAATTGCGCATCGCGCCACTCGGTATTGCGGCAGGTGCCGTAACGGGCGCTTTACTGATCGCGATGGCGACGCTTCCCTTGTTCGCCTTCGGGGTCTATGAAGTAACGTTTTATCGTGGCCCGCAAAATGGATTGTTCGGCGTGGCCGCAGTCATTCTTATTGCCGCATTTCTGGAAGAAGTGGTTTATCGCGGTGTGTTGTTCACGATTCTGGAAGAAACCATTGGCACTCATCGGGCTGTGTGGCTTCAATCGTTGATATTTTCCGCAGCACACATCGGCAACAATTCCGATGCCGACATCCATGCGACCCTGTTGAATGTTGTTTCAGGCACGTTGATAGGCGCACTCTGGACCTATCTCTTTGTCTTGACCCGCAATTTGTGGATAGTCGCCGCAAACCATGCAGCCTGGAATTTCGCCATCATTCTTACCGGGACTCCGCTTTCGGGAATCGATGCCTGGCGAAGCGTTGCTCCGTTCGACAGTTCCTATCACGGGCCGTTCTGGTTGTCTGGCGGCGTGTATGGCCCCGAAGACTCCATCGTCACCCTTTTTATTGTTATTGTGTGCCTCGCGGTGCAGATGCGCATGCTTCGCAATTCAAAACGGGAAAAGCCTGTCGGCGATATCGACAACACGCTTTAGGAATCACTATGTCACGCACAATTTCGCCGGAAAAAATCGCAGCGTCGCTTTCCGAACTTTGGTCGCCTCGGGTGATTGCTGAAGTCGATAGCGTCTACGTCAAAGTTGCGCGGATTCACGGCATATTCGGATGGCACAGCCATGAGAATGAAGACGAGTTGTTTCTCGTGCTGAACGGGCATTTGCGCATCGAAATGGAAGCAGAATCGGTAGAGCTTGGCCAAGGCGAACTGTATGTCGTGCCGAAAGGTGTGCGGCATAATCCGGTCGCGGAAAACGAATGCCTGGTCATGCTGGTCGAGCAAAAATCGACTTTGCATACCGGCAACGAGATCAGCGACAAAACCCGTTCACTTGCAGAGCAGCTTCGTCCCGTCTAGTCATAGGGTGCGCCATTGGCGCACCTTGTTTGTAAGATCGCGGTTTGTAAGATCGCGTGCGGTCCGCCACAGGCGCACTTTACGAAAAATCCGCGTCCAGCACGATTCTGTAACGTGCCTTGCCGGCGCGTAGATGTTCCATCGCCTCGTTTACTTTACTCATCGGGAAATGCTCCGTTTGCGGCGTGACCTGATGGCGGGCGGCGAAGTTCAGCATGGAATCGATCGCGCCGCGCGAACCGGTGGGTGAACCGGATACCGATTTTTGCCCCATCAACAAGGTAAATACCGGCACCGGAATCGGTTCCGGTACGGCGCCAACAACATGCAGTCTGCCGTTGGGCGCGAGTGCATTCAGCAACCCGTTCCAATCGAGCGTTGCATTCACGGTATCGATAATCAAATCGAAGGTGCTGGCAAGCTTTTCGATCGCTTTTGAATCCCCGGTCGACACCACATTGTGTGCGCCAAACGCTCGCGCTTCTTCGGCCTTCGAATCGCTCGACGTAAACGCGGTAACCTCGCAGCCCCAGGCCTTGCAGAATTTCAGTGCCATGTGGCCCAGGCCGCCGATACCGACGACGCCAACGCGGGCGGTGGGCGAAATATTCAATTCGCGCAGCGGGGCAAATACGGTAATGCCGCCGCATAGCAGAGGACCGCTTTCGCGTGAGTCGAGCCCTTCGGGCAAAGGCATGGTCCAGACCCAGTGCGCACGCACTTTATTGGCAAAGGCGCCGTGGCGGCCAATCAAGGTTGGCTGCAGGCTTTCGCAAAGATTCTGGTGGCCCATCAGGCATTGCTTGCAATGCATGCAGCTATGAGAATTCCATCCCAGTCCGACGCGTTGGCCGATACTCACGCCCTTGGCTTTGTTCCCCATTGCCACCACGCGACCGGTGGCTTCGTGGCCCGGCACAAAGGGATAACGGGTCATGCCCCAGTCGTTGTTCAACAAGGACAAATCGGAATGGCAGATGCCGCAATACTCGACCGCGATCTCCACTTCTTCGTCGCCGAGCGGGCCCGGATCGTATTCGAAGGGTTCCAATTTGCCGCCGGCGGTATGTGCAGCCCAGGCTTTGATCGTAGACATTGGCGATATCCTGATTTGGGTGTGTATCGAAGTGTACTACTTGAATGTGATGAAATAATAAAAGCCCTTTGACTCAAGGCTGGAATACATGCTGTGTTTGGCGTTGCCAAAGCTTGGTGGCTTCGATAGTGTGCTTTTATTGCACACATGTGGATAGTA
>CAZPCE010000217.1:0-5325 GCA_964584915.1 uncultured Arenimonas sp.
TGCCGATCGGCCACGTGATCGGCGCGCACTGGATGCCGAGCACCGATTCCACTTCGTCGAGCAAATCTATCGGTGATTTGCCTTCGCGATCCAGCTTATTGATGAAGCTCATGATCGGCGTGTCGCGTAGGCGACAGACTTCCATCAATTTGATCGTGCGCTCCTCGACGCCTTTGGCGCAGTCGATCACCATCAGGGCGGAGTCGACGGCGGTTAGAACGCGGTAGGTATCTTCGGAAAAGTCGGCATGGCCCGGAGTATCAAGCAAATTCACGATGCGGCCTTCATACGGAAACTGCATGACCGAAGAAGTGACTGAAATGCCGCGCTCTTTTTCCAAAGCCATCCAGTCGGATGTGGCATGACGTGCGGCCTTGCGTGATTTCACGCTGCCGGCCATCTGGATCGCCCCCCCGAATAGCAACAGCTTTTCGGTCAGCGTGGTTTTGCCCGCATCGGGATGCGAGACGATCGCAAATGTGCGGCGTCGGTGGGTTTCGTTCAAATGTTCTGACATGGGGCAGGGCCGCGAGGGCTTGAAGACAAGGGCGGCATTATAGCCCAGGCGCCTGGGCTAAGTGCCCGGAGGTTGAGGCGTCAGTCGCTGAGGGGCAGATTGCCTTCCGGGCCAACCATGCGAAACGGGATAGAGACCAGGCGCAGTCCGGTATTGATTTGCAGGGCGAAATGCAGATGCGGACCACTGGAAAAACCGGTATTGCCGGAATAGCCGATCACTTCGCCGAGAACAACGCGCTGGCCGGCATTGACCAGAATGCCGTTTTCTTTAAGGTGGGCATACAGCGCCATGCTGCCATCGTCGTGCAGTATCCGGATGAAGTTCGCACGGCTGGCATACAGCTTGGCGTTCTGACCACCGCCATCATAATTGGCGATCGTTTCCATCACGATTCCTGAGCGCGCCGCGAGTACCGGCGTTCCGACAGGAACGATGAAATCGACGGCATAGCGATTTTGTTCATCATGGTGCGAATACTCGCCGTTGAACTCCTGCCCCAATTCCCAACGGCTGTTTTCATCAAGCGGCAGCGAATAGGCAACATCATCAGGGATGGCATGCGGGTCGCCCGGAATGCCCAGACTTTGCAGGTCTCTGGTCATCGAAACGCTGTTGTCGGCCGGTTGCAGCCGGGTCAGCAATTTCCGCTGTTTTGGTTCGAGGACGTAGCTGACCGGAAGCGCGGGCCAGGCATCCATGTTGCGGGCGGAGTTTCCCGCGCTAAGTTGCACCTGCATGGGGCCAGCCATACGATTATTGACATAAACGTAGACCATGCCATCGCTGGTTTCGAACTCGATTTCGTCGCCGGACAGATAAGGCGATGCCTGGCCGGCAGCTTCATTATGGGTTGCGGGTTTGCCTGGCTGCTGTTCTTTTTCCTGCGCGGGTTTGCCGTGTTCAAAAAAGGGCGTTGGCTTAAGCCAGAAACCCATGATCAGGAAGCTGCAAAACCCGCCGAGGCAGGCAAATCGGAAGCGGTTATTCATGAGTCAAGTTTAGTATTTCCGGCTGAAAAATACTCGTCTATCGGTTCGGGTTTATGAATGCCGAAACCTTGCGCATAGTCCACGTTCAGGCTCAGTAAAATCTCGGCGAGGGCCTCGCTCTCGCAATGCTCCGCCGTGGTCTTCTTGTTCAGCACGTGGGCTATATCGGTAATCGATTTTATAACGGCGGTGGACAATGACGAGCTTTGCAGGTCACGCACGAAACTGCCGTCGATCTTGAAGTAATCGACATCGAGATTTCGCAGATAGTTAAACGAACAAAATCCGGTGCCGAAATCATCGAGCGCAAACCGGCATCCGAGTGCGCGCATGTCGTTGATCAGGCTCTGCGCACGCGACAGGTCGCGCACCGCACTGGTTTCGGTGATTTCGAAAATAATTTTTCTGGCCGAGAAACTGGAAGTCAGGATGCGTGTCTTCAGGAATTGCGAAAAGCTGTCATCCACCATTGAAGCGGCGGTCAGGTTGATGGAGCAGCCGCTGACGGTTTCAGCCGCATCCGGATGTTTTTCCATCCAGCTTAAAACAAGTTCGACCACATGACGGTCAATCTGCGTGCCGAGATGAAAACGCTCGGCGGCGGGGATGAAATAACCGGGTAGTAAACGTTGCTCGGTGACCGGGTCGCGCATGCGAACGAGGACTTCGAAGTACCTGCCGCGTTCGCTGGGATTTTTCAATGAGGTGATGGTTTGGCAATCGATCTCGAACAGGTTCTGATTCAGTGCATCGCGAATGCGCACGGCCCATCGCATGGCTTCGGTGCGATCCTGCGATTGCGTTTCGGTCTGGCTGGAAATGAAAACGCGATTGCCCCCGAGTTCCTTGGCCGTGAAACAGGCGGCATCGGCTTGCGAAAGCAGGACGGCGAATTCGCTTTGTCCGGGGCGCAGAGTGACCATGCCGATGCTGGCCGTGGTTGAAATTACCTGTGACGCCCAACCGATCCGGAAAGCCTCGATGTCATGCAGTATGCGCTGGCAGCGCAATTCCGCTTCCTTGCCTTCGCAAAGCAGCAGCAAGGCAAATTCATCGCCGCCAATACGGAACAGGCGGTCGCCGGCGTGCAGCGTGGTTACCAGCAATGAAGCTATGCCTTGCAGTAATTCATCACCGGCAGCGTGGCTGGCGGTGTCGTTGACGAGCGTAAAGTGATCCAGATCAAGATAGGCCAGTGTCTGCGGCAAGCCGCTACGACCGAGAGCTTCGCGGGTCGCTTCCTCGAATGCCGTCCGGTTCGCCAAACCGGTTGCACTGTCGGTCGTTGCGCGGCGAATCATTTTTCGAGTGGCGATCCGGTTTTCATGATTGGCTGCCACCAACACCAGTGGAATGGTGGAAATCAGGCATAAAAATATCAGCAGCAATGCTGCATCTAGCAATGCGTCCGGCGGTTTGAAGCCGGCCATCCCGAATCCGGTCATGGAAGTCAGAATCAAGATGGTGAGGGTGATGCCGCCGGTAGTCCATATCGGCTGAAAGCGGATGGCGCTCCAGATAATCAGGGCAATGGGCAAGGCGGAAAGTCCGAGCGCATAATCGCTGCCGCTGGTACCGCCCAGAAAAACCAAGGCATAAGTCGAAAACAGTAAAATCGACCAGATGATTTTTTCGCGCAGCCTGGCGTACTCGCCGCTCAAGGGCTGGTCGGGGTTGGTTGAAGGTTGCGTAGTCAGCAGAAAAACGGTCGGGGCAACGCTGATGATTCCCAGCAAGTCGCCCATGCCCCATTTTGCGAATGCAGGCCAGAGCATGTCGGCCGTCACCATGCCGGCAAGATACAATCCCACGGTTCCAACCAATGCGCTGACCGTGGCCATGATGATGCCGCCGCGAAGCAGGACGAAACCGCTGCGGACGGAAATAAAAGTCGGCAGGTTCTTGCGACGGACGTAAATGGCGGCAAGGCTCCCACCGATCGCATTGCTCGCAATCGAAAAGAGCAGGAATATCTCGGGAACCGGGCTGATCAGGAAATGCATCAGCAGGATGGAAACGATCAGCGGTACCACCCAACGCAAGCCGTAGCGAATCAAAAAACCGATTGCCAAACCGGAGGATGGCCAAAAAAGCGAGACTTGGCCGGGCGCATGGATGAAGGCCTCGGCGAGATAGGCGCCAAGCAGGTACAGAACGATAAAAAGTATCACACGCGTCATGCGTAATCCTGTTACAGCCTTGCCTGTTTTATGCGCCGTTGTCGCGCCGAAATCAAGCCACTCCGGTCATCTTATATCAGCATTCGATGACATTGACTGCAAGGCCGCCACGTGAAGTCTCTTTATATTTTTCGGCCATGTCGCGACCCGTGTCGCGCATGGTTTTGATCACCTTGTCCAGCGAGACGCGATGCTTGCCATCGCCACGAAGCGCCATGCGGCTTGCATTGATCGCCTTCACCGCGCCCATTGCGTTGCGTTCGATGCACGGAATCTGGACTAGGCCGCCGATGGGGTCGCAGGTCAGGCCCAGGTTGTGCTCCATGCCGATTTCGGCGGCATTCTCCACTTGCCCCAGGCTACCGCCCAAGGCGGCCGTGAGGCCGCCGGCGGCCATCGAGCAGGCGACGCCGACTTCACCCTGGCAACCGACTTCGGCGCCGGATATGGATGCGTTTTCCTTGTACAAGATACCGATGGCCGCAGCAGTAAGCAGGAAATCGAAGATGCGCTGTTCGCTGGCGTTGGCGCAGAAACGGTCGAAATAGTGCAATACCGAGGGAATGATACCGTCGGCGCCGTTGGTCGGCGAGGTCACGACGCGACCACCGGCGGCATTTTCCTCGTTGACTGCCAATGCATACAGGTTGACCCAATCGAGCACGGTGAGCGGATCTTTCATCGCCGCTTCCGGGCGCATCACCAGGTCGTTGTGCATGGCGGGCGCTCGGCGGACCACTTTTAGCCCGCCGGGCAAAATACCTTCTTCGCGAATGCCGCGGCTCACGCAATCTTGCATCGCGCGCCAGATTTCTTACAAGCCTTCGGAAATTTCGGTTTCGCTACGCCAGGCTTTTTCATTTTCGAACATCAGTTGCGCGATCGTGATGTTATTTTTTTCACACTGCGCAAGCAATTCATCGCCGCTATGGAACGGATATTTCAATTCGGTGGTATCGGCCACGATGCGGTTCTCTGCAGCTTCGTCCTGGTTCACCACAAAACCGCCGCCGACCGAATAGTAATCGCGGGTTGCCAGTTCATTCGCACTGGCGTCGTAGGCGGTGAAGCGCATGCCGTTGGAATGAAACGGAAGTTTTTGCCGCTTGTTGAAAACCAGATCCGTCTTTTCATCGAAAGCGATTTCATGCGAGTCCAACACCCGGATTTTTTTATCCTTGCGAATGCGTGCCAGCGTTTCAGGAATCGCATCGGGATTGATTTCATTTGGCCAATGCCCTTCAAGCCCCATCAACACCGCTTTGTCGGTTCCGTGGCCGCGGCCTGTCAACGCAAGTGAACCAAACAATTCAACACGAATTCGCGTCGTGTTTTTCATCAGGTCGGTATCGCGCAGCCAGCGCTGCGCAAAGCGAACGGCAGCTCGCATCGGGCCAACGGTATGTGATGAAGAAGGGCCGATGCCGATCTTGAATAAATCAAAGGTACTAACCGCCATGATGAGCTTCCGTTTGCGATGGCGTATTGTATGCTCTTCACCCTGAAACACGAAAACCGATCAATGCCGGATTTGATTCTCTTTCAGCGCGACCATTGCCATCTCTGCGAGCTGGCATGGGAAGTATTGGCGCAGGCGCGTGTAGCAGACTTTGATTCCGTCTGGATTGAAGGCGAC
>CAZPCE010000218.1:0-3813 GCA_964584915.1 uncultured Arenimonas sp.
ACGGTGCCCGCATGCTGGTGGCCACCGGTGGCGAAGGCGGCAAGGGCAATGTGCATTTCAAGAGTTCGATGACGCGTGCGCCGCGACGCGCCGGCAATGGTTTGCCGGGCGAAGAGCGCGATATCCGTCTGGAAATGAAATTGCTGGCCGATGTCGGTTTGCTCGGATTCCCTAATGCCGGCAAATCCACCTTTATTCGTGCCGTGTCCTCGGCGACGCCAAAAGTCGCGGATTATCCGTTTACGACCTTGTATCCGAATCTCGGTGTGGTCAGTGTCGAGGCTTACCGCAGTTTCGTGATTGCTGATATTCCCGGTTTGATCGAGGGTGCTGCAGACGGTGCCGGTTTGGGCAGCCTGTTCTTGCGACACGTTCAGCGCACGCGCGTGTTGCTGCATCTGGTTGATATGGCGCCGTTCGACGAAAGCATTAGCCCGGCCGAGCAGGTTCGCGCCATTGAAAACGAATTAAGAAAATACGATCCAGGGATGCTGGAAAAACCACGCTGGCTCGTGTTGAACAAAGGCGATTTGCTTGATGATCGGGAACGTGCAGAGCGTGCAGCTGCCATCGTCAAGGAACTCGACTGGAAAGAGCCGTGGTTTACCGTTTCCGCGATCGGTCGCGATGGCACCTGGCCGATCATGTTGAAGATCCAGCAATTCTTCGATGATGAAAAACATGCAGCGCTTGAAGCTGCCGAAGATATCGCGGAACGCGAAGCGATGAAGCCGCGGTAAAGCTGCAGGAGGGACCTTGGGCCCGACGTGGTCGCCCGCAAGCGACTTCCTACGGCAATGCGAAAAGTTTCAGCTTCGTTTCAAACGAGCGTTCTTTTCCCGTAATCGGATCAAAAAAAGCAATCCGCTGTGCCAATAATTGCAGCGGCTTCTCGAAATCATCCTGGTCGGCCGCGCGATGCACCGGGTATATCAAATCATTCAGGATCGGAATGCCGAGTGTCGCCATATGCGCGCGCAACTGGTGTTTCTTTCCGGTGATCGGCTTGAGTCGGTAGCGCGCCAAATTATCCCGTCGCTCCAGCACTTCGATAAATGTTTCTGAATTAGCCTCGCCTTCGACGACCTCCATCTGCATGAAGTTTCCGCTTTCCTGCAGTCGGCTTTTATATGTCATCGGGAAAATCAAATCATCACGATATGGCGCAACCGCGTGATAGCATTTTTCCACTTGCTTGCTAAGAAATAGAGATTGATAGGCCCCTCGGGTTCCCGGCTTGATCACGAACACGACGAGCCCCGCAGTTTCACGATCAATGCGATGCATCGGCACCAATGTCTCGATGCCGGTTTTCCGTTTCAATCTGACTAATAGCGTTTCCTGCAAATAAGTACCGGCCGGCATCACCGGCAAAAAATGCGGCTTGTCGGCGATGATTAAATACTCATCCTGGAACAGGATATTTTCTTCGAACGGAATCGGCTGTTCGTTTTTTATCGACCGGTAATAAAAGATTTTAAGATGGTCTTGATAAGGCCGATCCGGATAAACCGCTTCGCCATGTTCATCCATGACCAAACCATTTTGCATGCGGGCTTGCCATTCGTCGCGGGGAATGGCGTCGAAACGCTGCATCAGGAAATCAATTACCAATAACCACTCGCCAACCGGCAGGGTAATCACGCTGGGCCCAACGCCGTCGCGTGTTGGCAGCATCAGTCGTTCGCCGCCGCAAGTTTCTTGGCGCGGTTCAAGCGCCATGCGCCGTCCGGTTCGCCATCGTAAACATCTTCCAATGTCGTATCCGTTTCTTCCAGATGGGTGTCCAGTGCGATTCGGTTGTCGAAAACGAAGCATTCACCCTGCCAATCTTTTTCGGCATCGGGCATTTCCTTGAAATAATTCAGGATGCCGCCTTCCAATTGAAAGACTGGGATATCCATATCGAGCATCCAGGCGCTGGTTTTTTCACAACGAATGCCGCCGGTGCAATACATCGCAACGCGCTTTCCATCGGCTTTCCATTGATCTACGTTCGTCTTCACGTATTCCGGAAAATCCCGGAAATTGCGTACGCCGGGATCAATCGCATTCTTGAAACGGCCAAGACGGAATTCGAAACTGTTGCGGTTATCAAGCAACACCACGTCGTCTTGCGCGATCAGTTCGCGCCATTCTTTCGGACTTAAATTGGTGCCGGTTTTTGTCGCATCGACATCGGCAATGCCGAGCGGCACGATTTCGGCTTTCTTGTGAACCTTCATTTTGCCGAACGGCACGGTTTTGCAGGGGCTATGCTTGAAAACGATGCCTTCAAATGCGCCGTGCAGACGCGCGTCTTTTTGCAGTGCCTGTTCGAAACCGTCAATTGCCGATTCGCATGCCGCCAACATGCCGTTGATGCCTTCGCTGGCGACCAGAATGCTGCCTTTCAAATCCCGCGTCAGTTCGCGCAAGACTTCGACGGCTGTATCGACATCGTCGATGCGCACGAACTTATAGAAGGCGGTATGGATCAGGGCGTCGGTGTTCACGGCAGGCTCGGAAATCATGGAAGTACTCGGGGTTTATTTTGCGCCAGAAATGAAAAAGCCGCATCGCTGCGGCTTTGTTCAATCAATGTAGCGGGCAATTAAGCCGCTTTCATTGCCTTGATGCGGGTGTTGATGCGACTCTTGTGGCGAGCGGCCTTGTTCTTGTGGATCAAGCCACGAGCCGAGTAGCGGTCAAGAATTGGCACGGCAACTTTGTAAGCGGCTTCGGCAGCAACAACGTCATTGCCTTCGATGGCTTTGAGGATGCGTTTGACGGCAGTACGCAGCATCGAACGATGACTGGTGTTGCGCGCATTACGGACGACAGCTTGCTTGGCGCGCTTTTTGGCAGATTTAATGTTGGCCACAGCGGGCTCCTGAACGTAAAATGGGGTTGGAAAGACTGCAAATTATGGCGGATTCATGGACTTGAGTCAATTACCTTGGGGCTTTTTACCCCTTCTACATGGAGTAGCGGCATGAGTCGTCCCAGTATGTTGCGTTCCCTGGTCTCTTTTACCGGGGGTACCTTCGTATCGCGGATTCTGGGTCTGGTCCGGGAAGTTGTCATTTCCACGACATTTGGCGCCAATGCCACCACCGATGCCTTCTGGGTCGCATTCAGAATCCCCAATTTCTTGCGTCGCTTGTTCGCCGAAGGTTCGTTTTCGACCGCTTTCGTGCCGGTTTTGACCGAAATGAAGGAAAAGGGCACTCATGAGGAACTAAAGCTCATGATTGCGCGGGTTTCCGGCACCTTGGGAGCGGTTCTTCTGATAGTGACCGCGATCGGGGTTTTCTGCGCCCCGCAAGTCACGATGTTGTTTGCGCTTGGAGCTCAGGACGAGCCAGCCAAATTCCAGCTGACCACGGATCTATTGCGCATCACCTTCCCGTTTTTGCTTTTTGTCTCGCTGACCGCGATGGCTGGTGGGGTCTTGAATACCTTCCACCGCTTTGCAATCCCGGCCATCACGCCGGTCATCATGAATGTCTGCATGATTCTGGGAGCGCTGTATTGGGCACCTTATTTCAAGGTGCCGATCACGGCGCTCGCGTGGGCGATCCTGATCTCCGGGGTGTTGCAGCTTTTAGTGCAATTGCCTGTTCTGATGAAACTGGATTTGCTGGCGATGCCGCGCTGGGGTTGGCGCGCGCCGGAAGTGCAGAAAACATTGAAGTTGATGATTCCGACCCTGTTCGGCTCGTCGATCATGCAGGTCAATTTGTTGCTCGATACATGGATTGCCTCGTTCCTGCTGACCGGCTCGCAGACCTGGCTGTCGCAAAGCGATCGCCTGCTGGAATTCCCGCTCGG
>CAZPCE010000218.1:3913-5281 GCA_964584915.1 uncultured Arenimonas sp.
ACCGGCTTCAGGATTAACGATTTGCGCGCCGTTTAGGGCGGCGGCAAGGCTATAATTGGGCCATGACGACTTTGTTTCGCGACGTTTCGGGCCAGCCGGTATGTGGTCCGCAGGGAAGTGTGGTTTGTATTGGAGCATTTGATGGCCTGCATCGTGGGCATCGGGCCCTGATCGAGCACACGCGTCAACGCGCGCGCGAATCCAACCGTGTTCTGGCTGCGCTCAGTTTCGAACCATTGCCGCGCGAATTCTTTTCGAAAGAAAATCCGCCGCCGAGGTTATTGTTGCCGCGGGCGAAGTTCGAAGGCTTGGCGGCCTTGGGTTGTGATGTCGTCGGTTTATTGCGCTTCAATGCGAAGCTCAGTTCGATGAGCGCGGAAGATTTTATAGAGCAGGTACTGGTACGCAAATTGAATGCGAAGGAAGTTTGGGTCGGGCCCGAGTTCCGTTTCGGCAAGGGCCGCCGTGGCGATATTGCGATGTTGCAAACGCTTGGCGCTCAATTCGGATTCAGCGCACACGAAATAACGCCGGTTTTGCATGAGGGCGAGCGCGTTTCCAGCACGCGTTTGCGTTTGCAATTGTCGAGTGGCGATATGGCGGGTGCGGAAAAAGCCCTCGGTCGTCGTTACGCGATTGCCGGCAAAGTGGTTTACGGCAAGCAACTGGGCCGCCAATTGGGTTATCCCACCGCGAATATCCGTCTTGCCGGCAAACGCACGGCATTGCATGGCATTTATGCAACCTGGGTGCACGGTGTTGGTCCGGAAAAGATGGCTAGCGTTTCCAGCCTTGGAACACGGCCGACGGTTTTCGGCATCGAGCCTTTACTCGAAGCGCATCTGTTTGACTTCGACGGCAACTTGTACGGCAAGCGGATTACCGTCGAATTCGTCGCCAAATTGCGCGACGAAGAAAAATTCGATGGCCTGCCGGCCTTGATCAAACAGATGGATTTGGATTCGCAACAGGCACGGCAAATTTTGCAACACGACAAGAAAGACCTTGGAGTTAACGCGTGAGTAAAGATTACAAACACACCATTTCATTACCCGATACCGCCTTCCCGATGCGCGGTGATTTGCCCAAGCGCGAGCCCGACATGCTCAAGCGCTGGCAAGACATGAATTGGTACGAAGCCATTCGTGAAAAAACCGGTGCGCGCGAAAAGAAATTCGTGTTGCATGATGGCCCGCCTTATGCCAATGGTTCGATTCATATTGGCCATGCGGTCAATAAAACCCTGAAAGACATTGTGGTGAAATCAAAACTGCTTTCCGGTTTCGATGCGCCCTATGTTCCAGGCTGGGATTGCCACGGCTTGCCGATTGAATTGGCGGTCGAAAAGAAACACGGCAAGGTCGGCGA
>CAZPCE010000219.1:0-5225 GCA_964584915.1 uncultured Arenimonas sp.
TTGGCGCTATTGTCCGCGATTGAATGAAGCAATGTTTGATTTTTTCAAGAAAAAACCCGCAAGCCCCGAATCCGGCAAGACCTTGCCGCAAGAAGCAGCTCCGTCCGCACCCGCCGTGCCGGCGGCACCCGGAAAACTCGGTTGGCGCGAACGCCTGAAATCCAGCTTGTTTGCCGTTGGTATTGGCGGGCTGTTCGCCAAGAACCCGAAGCTCGACGAAAACCTGCTCGATGAGATCGAAACCGCATTGATCTCGGCCGATGTCGGCGTCAAAGCCACGACCGAAATCGTGCAGAAATTGCGGCATGGCATGAAGGTGCATGAATTTGCCGATGCCCAGGCGCTATTGAAAACCCTGCGTCAGGATTTATTGAATATATTGCAACCGATCGCAAAACCGCTTTCTTTCGACGGCGTTGAAAAGCCGTTCGTCATTCTCACCGTCGGCGTCAACGGTGTCGGCAAGACCACCACGATCGGGAAACTGGCGCGTCGTTTTCAAAACGAAGGCCGCAGCATGATGCTGGCCGCGGGCGATACCTTTCGTGCCGCCGCAGTTGAACAGCTGAAGGTATGGGGCGAGCGCAACAATGTCGTGGTGATTGCGCAAGGCCAGGATGCAGATCCGGCATCGGTGACTTTCGATGCTCTGCAGGCGGCGAAAGCGCGCGGCTTCGACGTATTGATCGCCGATACCGCCGGCCGCCTTCATACACAGGCAGGATTGATGGCCGAGCTCGGCAAGATTCGCCGCGTGCTGGGAAAGGTGGATGCCAGCGCGCCGCATGAAGTATTGATGGTGATCGACGGCACCACCGGACAAAACGCGATAAACCAACTGCGCGCATTCCATGCCGCCGTTAACGTCACTGGCCTCGTGGTGACAAAGCTGGACGGCAGCGCCAAGGGCGGCGTGTTGTTTGCACTCGCTCGGGAATTCAATATTCCGATTCGTTTCGTCGGTCTGGGCGAACAACTCGAAGACCTTCGCGTATTCGATCCCGAAGCATTCGTCGATGCCTTGCTGCCGGAACGTATCGACGGATGAGCTTAAGCAAACGCGCACGACGCATCTGGATTTTCCTGATCGGGTTTGGCTTGCTGCTGGCCATCGGCGCGTGGTGGGTAAACAAGCAATTGGAACCTACCAAGTTAACGCATACGGTGCTTGGAAAAATCGGCGAAGAGCTGAATTTGAAGTTTGAATTTGACGGTTTGCCAAGCTATGCGATGAAGCCGGAGCCGAGATTGGTCTTGCCTAATCTGAGAGTCATCAATCCAGCCGACGACACCGTTTTCCTGAGTGCAAAACGCGTCGAGATATCGCTACCCTGGAGCACGATTCTTGGCGATACACCGCATATCACTCGCATAGCGGCCGACGATCCCATCCTGAATCTCCCGGGCCTGCAGGCATGGCAAGCCACGCGTCCGGTGACTCCGTTCAAGGTTCCTACCTTTACCAGCGGATTGGAAATCAATAACGGACAACTGGTAGACACCGGCTATTCGATATCGAAAATAAACGCATCGCTGCCGCATCTTGAAGACCAGCGACCTGTCGAAGCAAAAATTTCCGGTCTTTTCCGACAGGAAAAAACCACCGTCGGTTTTGACGGCATATTGACCATTGCGAAAGCCGGCTTGAATTCTGAATTCGCGCTTGAAAGCAAAGGTGAACTGAATCTAGGCGACAAGCCGTTGCGCTATCAAATCAAGACCGCCGGCAGCTACGCAAGCCTGGAAAAAAGTTTTGATCTCAAGAGCGAAACACTTGGCTGGGCAAGTGAATCGCCGCTGCCTAACTTGCAGGCAAACCTGAGCTTGAGTTTCGGCGATTCACTCAAGCTCGACAGTCAAGGCACGATTGCCGAATGGCCGAAGGATTGGCCGGCATTGCCCGCCCCGCTGAATCAGCAGACAAAAAACATTCCCTACCAATTGCATTATTCCGGCAAGCCCGATCTCTCCGATGCGATTGCATTGAAACTGTCGGTGGATAAAAGCCAATTCAGCAGCACGTTGAAAATCGCCGAAATCCAGCATTGGGTCGAACAAAAAGACGGCACGCCGTTGCCACCGCTGAATGGCAAATTCGACATGCCGAACATCGAACTCGACGGCGTGAGCCTGGAAGGCATCAGCATTGAAATTACGCCGGACGCCGTCAAGTAATGTTCGCCAAAACCCTGTTGACCTGGTTCGACAAACACGGCCGTCACGACCTGCCCTGGCAACACCCGCGCACACCGTATCGGGTATGGCTTTCGGAAATCATGCTGCAACAGACCCAAGTTGCCACCGTCATCCCGTATTTTGAAAACTTCCTGCGCCGCTTTCCGGATCTGGAAGCATTGGCGAAAGCGGAGCTTGATGACGTTGTTACCTTGTGGGCGGGGCTTGGCTATTACACACGCGCCAGAAACCTGCACCGCAGTGCAAGGATTTGTACTGAAATTCACGGCGGCAAACTGCCGAATTCACTGGACGAACTGATCGCACTGCCCGGTATTGGCCGCTCCACCGCTGCCGCCATTTTGTCGCAGGCTCATGACCAGGCTTTCGCCATTCTCGATGGCAACGTAAAGCGTACATTGACGCGCTATTTCGGCATTGCCGGCTGGCCAGGTTCGCCGGCGGTCGAAAAGCAACTCTGGGATTTATCGGAAAATTTGCTGCCCGAAAAACGCAATGCCGATTACACCCAGGCCATCATGGATTTTGGTGCGACGCTATGCACGCGCAGCAAACCCGGCTGCACTGAATGCCCATTCAATAAAAGTTGCATCGCATATCTTGAAAACCGCGTCTCGGAATTGCCGCAGAAAAAGCCCGGCAAAAAAATACCGACACGCAATACCATCATGCTGGTATTGGTGAATGATAAAAATGAAGTCTTGCTGTCACGCCGCCCCCCAAAAGGCGTCTGGTCAGGCATGTGGTCGCTACCGGAAGTTACAGAACCGGACGAAGCGGGAACCTTCCTGAGCGAATGTGCGCAAAACGCCGATGCCAGCAGAATCGCACTACCGGAGTTTCAACACACATTCAGTCACTACCATCTAATGATCAAGCCCCTTTTGTGGCACGGGCTCCATGCAAGGCATAGAATTGCAGACAAGGATTCCGCACGCTGGCATCCACTCGCTGAATTGGCTTCCGTCGGCCTGCCCGCCCCGGTAAAAAAATTACTCGAATCTTTGGGCAATCAGGATAAAAAAATATGAGTCGTACCGTTTTCTGCGTAAAAAACCAGGTTGAAACCGAAGGCCTCGGCTTTATTCCCTGGCCTGGAGCGCTGGGTAAAAAAGTATTCGAACACATCGGAAGAGAAGCTTGGCAAAGCTGGCTTGCACATCAGACGATGCTGATCAACGAAAACCGCTTATCGCCGCTTGATCCCAAACATCGCGCCTATCTCGAAGGCGAAATGGAGAAATTCCTGTTTGGCGATGGTGCCGAAAAACCTGCCGGTTACGTCGCACCCGAAAATTGAATGCCTGCACGGGATGAATGGCGAATCATTCCTGCATTCATTTTTTTTCTTCTCGCTTCAACTTCTCGGCTTTCTTCAAGCCAACCACGTCGATCGGGCGGATCTGGGTCATCTTGCACCAACCGCCGTCGCGTAATTCAATATAACCGCTGCGTGCATCCAGGTCGTTGACGCTGTCCTGGATACGAATGGATATTTCACGATCCAGATCACGACAGGAATCGGATTTTTCCAGATCCACCAAAAACGCCTTGCTGCGGGTATGCCAGACGACAACGGCAGTATCACCAAGCGGCTCCCAGTCATACGACGTTTTCGGCAAACCGAAGCGGACGTAGGGAACAGGCTCTCCGGCAAATTTGGTAACGAGAGCCAGCCGCTCGGAATGATCGCGAACCCTTGCGGTTCCGGTTGAAGAACACGTGATCGCAAATAAGGCACTCAAGGTCAGCAACAACAGACGATTCATCGCAATCTCCATGATTTTCAGGCATTGCCGACACCATACTCCCTCGATGAATCAGCGCCTAGCATCAAGATATAAGGCATTCACCGCAGATTTAGCCGTCTTGGTGGTTGCCAAAAATGCGCCGCGCCGGTATCATTTGCGGCTCGTCGTGAAACTGTCCGGCGTTTGCAATACTTAGGCCAGATAGCTCAGTTGGTAGAGCAAGGGATTGAAAATCCCTGTGTCGGGGGTTCGATTCCCTCTCTGGCCACCATCTCGTCACCCCCCTCCCTTGCTGCAATCGGATTACCGGTTTTATAGCGGTTTCCAAGCTTATCTTTTACCCCATAAAAACATTGAACTTGCTAATCTAGGCAGGTTCGAATCTGCGCGACTCACCAAGGCATTCAACGAGGCCCTATGAAAAAAATAATCATGTTCTGCCTGATCTTGGGCATTGCCGCCTGCGGCGGTCCGGTAAAACGCATATTTCCGCCACAAGTCAGTCTGCAGGAAATCGTGCTGCAGGCAGATGGCCAGATTGGCGTCAAATTCCGCATCCAGAATTACAGCACCGTTCTAACCCGTTATTCGCGCATAACGGGCAGTCTGAAGTTCGGCGATATCGAAGCGGCGGCATTGGATTTCAACCCAGATACCAGTGTCGGCCCGGGCTCGAATGAAATCGTGCTGCAACGTTTTCGCCTGAATACGGCGGCACAGGATGCGCTCAACAACGCAATCAGGAATCGCAGCCGCCTGGGCTATAAACTCAATGGTGAAATCACCAGCAGCGAGCCGCGTGGCCGCTACGACATCAAATACGAAAGCGCCCTCAATGCCGTTCCCGGTCTGAGCGGCACCTTGCGCTAATAACTGGATTAATCATGAATAACTACACTGCCCCGCAACGCGACATGAAGTTTGCCCTTTACGATGTACTGGAATCCGAAAAGCTGTTCGCAAAACTTGGAATTGCCAATGCCGACCGCGACACGATGGATGCCGTTCTCGAAGAGGCCGCCAAGTTTACCCAAACGGTTTTGGCACCCTTGAATTCCATCGGCGACGAACACGGTTGCGTGCACGACAAAAATACCGGCGCCGTATCAACCCCGCCCGGTTTCAAGGAAGCCTATTCGCAATTTGTCGAAGGCGGCTGGAGTGGATTGACCGCACCCGAAGCCATGGGTGGCCAGGACTTGCCGGAATCACTCGGTGCCGCGGTCAAGGAAATGATCGACGCCGCCAATCTGGCTTGGGGTAACTATCCCCTGCTCT
>CAZPCE010000220.1:0-5136 GCA_964584915.1 uncultured Arenimonas sp.
CGCTGCCGTTGTCGCCGACGATGGGCTTGGGCATGAAGGTCGCGGTCTTGCCGTTTTGATGGGCAACGTTGCGGATCACGTATTTCATCGTCGCGAGTTCATCGGCTTTTTTCACCAGCGAATTGAACTTGGTACCGATTTCGCACTGGCCGGCATTGGCGACTTCGTGATGGTGCACTTCGACTTCCTGACCGACCGCGGCGAGCACTTTGCACATTTCGGCACGGATATCGTGCAGGGAATCGACCGGCGGCAGCGGGAAGTAACCGCCTTTCACTGTGGGACGATGGCCATGGTTGTTGCCTTCCTGCTTCTTGCCGGTTTCCCAGGACGCTTCGTCCGAGAAAATTTCGTACATCACCTTGCCCATGTCGTTCGCGAAACGAACGCCGTCGAAGATGAAGAATTCCGGCTCCGGACCAAAGAAGGCTTGGTCGGCGATGCCACTGGCTTTCAGGAAAGCTTCGGCGCGTTTGGCGATGCCGCGTGGGCAGCGCGTGTAGCCTTGCATGGTGGCGGGATCGAGCACGTCGCAAATCAGGACAAGTGTCGGATCGGTGTAGAACGGATCCAGATAGGCGGTGCTGGCATCGGGCAACAGGATCATGTCGGATTCGTTGATGCCTTTCCAACCGGAGATCGAGGAACCGTCGAACATCTTGCCGTCTTCAAACAAGGCAGGCTCGATGATGTTGACCGGGAAAGTCACGTGATGCTGTACGCCACGCATATCGGCGAAACGCAGGTCGACGAATTCGATGCTGTGGTCTTTGACTAATTTGTTGATGTTTTCAAGCGACATGAAACACTCCGGCAGGGTGAGGGACCAACCTCATTAGCAAGGCCCATGCCAAAGAAATGGCGCTGCAAGCCATTGATTATATTGATCTGAATACAATCGATATCATATTTATGCACTTTTATGGTGCGAGAAAAGAACTTTCGCACCAAGTTCGCTTTCTGCTTGAGCCTGGTTGAGCTGATCGCTGATTTCCCCTCTGCCGCTTCATCGCCCAATCCGTCACAATAGGGTCCAACAGAATGCTGACCGGATGTTTGGAGTGAATGATCTTGTTGCCGCCCTGATCCTGGGCATTATTGAAGGTATTACCGAATTTCTTCCCATTTCCAGCACCGGCCATTTGCTGATTGCCGAACATTGGCTCGGCGCAAAGACCGACTTCTTCAACGTGTTCATCCAGGCCGGCGCCATTCTGGCCGTGGTGGCCATTTATCGTGAACGCCTGTGGAAATTGAGCACCGGCATTTTCGAGACCGAGAATCGCGACTATGTACTGAAGCTGGTCACGGCTTTCCTGATCACGTCGGTGCTGGGTTACATCATCGTCAAAAACGGCTTTGAATTACCCGATGCGGTAACACCGGTGGCCTGGGCATTGATCATCGGCGGCGTATGGATGCTGGTGGCCGAACATTTCGCCGCCAACAAGAAAGATAGCGCCGTCATTACCTGGAAAGTCGCCGTGCTGGTCGGTTTGGCACAGGTGGTGGCTGCCGTTTTCCCGGGCACGTCGCGTTCGGCGGCGACCATTTTCGTCGCATTGCTGGCCGGCACATCGAATCGTGCCGCGGCAACCGAATTCGCTTTTCTGGTCGGGATTCCGACCATGTTTGCCGCCAGCGGCTACAAGCTGCTGAAACTCGTGGTAAGCGACGCGCCGCACGAGTCCTGGTCGGAAATTTCGCTGGCTTTTCTCGCGGCGACCGTCACTGCGTTCATTGCGGTGAAATGGCTGCTCGGCTATATCCAGACGCACCGCTTCACGGCATTCGCCTATTACCGGATTGCGCTCGGTGCCGGACTGATTTTCCTGTTGTCGAACGGCGAATAATCGGCGACAACCGCCTAGAGTTTAATGCCCTGCTTGCCCGACGCCTGCACGTAAGTCTTCACCAGCAACGCGGCGGGTTTTCTGGCGCAGGTTTGCACCACATCGTTGTTGATCGCATTCACCGATTTTACAAACGCCAGTGCGCCATTGGCACCCTGCTCTTTCATCAGTTGCACGGTAAAAATATTGGCCATCAATTCGAATGCGGCCAGATTCCTGATGTTTTCGTTCGGCGCGACCGAGCGGAAATAGGCGAGATCGGTATTCAGGTCTGCGCAGGTTTTCTTGCTGATCGTCAGCACCGAGTCCCTGAGAAAAATAATGTTCAGGGAATAGAGGCCTTCGAAATATTTCAGTCCGTTGTCCGGCAATTTGTAGAACCCGGTGTTCACCAGATTGAGCGCGTTTTTATCGAGCTCGGCGGATTTGCTGCTGCCGATCAATCGGGTAACCGATGTTTTGCCGTCTTTCGACAATTGGATTTCAAGCGTCACTTCACCCTGCACGCCTTTTTTTGCCAGATCCTGCGGATAGAAACCGTCGCCTGGATAAATAAACTGGTGCGGGAGCTTGTTGCTGATTTTTGCAGCAGGCGCATTGGCGCCTGCTGCCGAAGTTGCGGGCTTCGAACCGGCCTGGGCCTGTAAAAAACCCGAGGGCGCGAACGTAGCCAAAAACAGAAAAACCAATACGCCGCTACGCATGCTTACCTCAATCTTCGGGATAACCCAAGCGTACCGCAACCGGCGTAAGGCGATCAAAGGCCGCCTTGTAACTGTTGCGGTAATGGCGCCAATGGCCGCTGGCAAACTGGTTGTCGAAACCGCTTCGCGCGCGCGTGATGACGCCGAGAATTTTCTCGTCCGGCGCCTGCTCCAAACCCAATGCCGACTGCAAGGCCAAAGCCACCGACGCTGCCTGCTCCGGAAGACCGTCCACCTTGACGATGCTGACCGCATCGGGATTGTTTTCCAGATGGCTGGCGAATGCTTCGCAGGTTTGCGCCAGCCATTCGGCGGAAATGGTTTCGCTCGGCAGGAACATATAGGCCTGCGAACTGCCGAACACCATCCAGTTGATCAAGGCATCACGTGGATCCACGATCACGGCAATCGTTCTAACGCCTTTCAGCTCCGAGACCGTGTAGCCGTCCAGCTGCGGGATCCAGTCCACGACGTTTGCCGGTTCCAGATCCAGTTTCCTGATCGCTTCCTGCCAACTTTCGGCGGTACCTGCCTGGGCGGTTCCGGGTTCGCCGCGCATATGACCGAAACCGTCATTGCGTGGATTTGGCGCATTGCGATCGGCCAGCAATCGGGTTCCCAGCGATTCAGACAGTGCGCGCAGCACCTGTTCCATACGCACACCGGGCGGCGCCCACAACAGGCTGCCGGCAAGTTCCGGTTTATCGTTCCGGTGCGCGGGCATGATATTAGGCAGCTGGTGTTGCGCCAGCGGGCGCTTCGCCATTTGCAGGAAACTCTCGGCTGCCTTGTCGTATTGCTGCAACTTGTCGTAGGCGAAACCGCGCCACGCGAATACCATCCGTTCCGACTCGGGATTTTTCGCCGCCGTTTCCAGCATTTCCAGACGCGACAAAGCCTGCTTGGGATCCTTGCGAATTTCAGCACGCAATTTAATGAATTGTGCGAACGGCAAATTCTGTTCAAAAGAAAGGGCTGTATCCGCGCTTGCTTCGGCGGAATCGAGCTCGCCGATGGTTTCGCGTACTTGCGCGAGCGCTTCGTGCGCCTGCGCACTTTCCGGCAAAGCGACTAGCCAGCGTTCCAGCACTTCCATCGTTTCCTGCAATTGATTGGCGGTCAGCGTGCTGCGCATCGACCACAGAATATTTTGTTGCGGGTGGCTGGCAAGCGCGTTTTCCATTTGCTCGACGGCCTCTGCATGACGACCTCTGCTCAACAGGCAATTCACCAAAGGCGACAGCACGGCCGGATTACCCGGCACGGCCGAATTCACCATCATCAAATCTTCAATCGCCTCTTCTATCTGGCCGATTTGCGCGCGCACCTGTGCGCGCATCATGCGTACCGAATGATCATCGGGTTTGTTGATCAGCCACTGGCCCAGAAGATCGATCGCTTCGAGCCATTTTTCCTGCTGCAATTGGCAACGCACCAAACCGCGCATAACGCCCGGATTGCCGGACTCAAGCGCCATCGCGTTTTTCAATGCCTGTTCGGCAAAAGGCCACATGCCGCGTGCCGAATAAGCCATGCCGAGCGAGACTTGGGCCAGCAGGTTTTTCGGTTCGATTTCGGCGGCGGCGGTAAAACATTTCAGGGCTTTATCCGCCTGTCCGCCGTATTGAGCGATATGGCCTTCGAGCAACAATACTTGCGGATCCTCCGCGTCGACGCGCTGGGCCAGCTTGAGCTGTTTGACGGCTTCTTCGTTTTCGCCGCGCGCCAGCGCCATATGTGCCAGCGTGACGTAGGCCTGCAATTGGTTGGGGTCAAGATTGACCGCATCCTTCATGCCTTTTTCGGCCGCTTCATAATCTTTTTGTCCCAGCGCCAGCGCGGCACGGCTGATCTGGAAATCGGCGCGGTCCGGCGCCAGGTTGATCGCCTGATCGATGGCGGCTCGCGCGCCCGCAACATCACCGCTGCGTTGCAGACAAATGCCAAGCCAGTGATGGGCTTGCGGATTTTGTGCGTCACTGATGGCAAAAGCCTGGGCAGCGCTTAAAGCGGCGGCAATATCGCCGCGTTGCAGCGCTTGGGTAATGGTGGCAATCATGGATAGGCGGGCTCAAAAAACGGAAGCCGCGATTATAGCCCGTTCCTGGCTTTAAGGCCTTCCTAGCTTGCTATGGCGCTGTTTTGCAGGGCCAGGGCCAGGCGCTGGACAACCCAGCGTTCGGCGTAGCCGCGCATGGTCGCCCCTTCGATAAAACCGCAATGGCCGCCGTGCTCCGCAATTTCCAGCATGGAATGTGGCGGCAGTTGCAAATCACTGAACGCTTCGATCGGAATCACGGGATCGTCGGCCGCAGCCAGCACGCTTACCGGTATCTGCAAAGCAGCAAGGCGGCCGTGGGCTACCGAATAACCGTCGAAATAATCTTCTTCGTCGGTTTTGTCGGTATGGCGCTCTACCAGCCATTGCGTCAATGAACGCATATCCTTTTTGAGAACGCCATCGTCAAAACTGTGTTTCTGCGGAAACAGCGCGCGTTTTTTCAGCAACGAACCCCGCCATTTCTTCAGGAAATACCAGTGATACAAAGGCAGCCCGATTTCCAATTGCCGCATCACGC
>CAZPCE010000221.1:0-5117 GCA_964584915.1 uncultured Arenimonas sp.
AAGAATTCTCCAGTGTCGAAGAGCAAATGTCCTCGCGTGAATTCAAGTCGGCCGGCCTGGACAAACTCAGCCCCGAAGAGCTGGCGGCATTGAACGCATGGATTCGCGCGAACCAGCCAACCGGCGGTTCCGGTGTAGTTTACAACCGTGCCCAGGATGATCTGGTTCGCATTGGCTTCGATGATTCCGAAGCCCGCGACCTGATCACCAGCAACATCATCGGTGAATTCAAAGGCTTCGCCAGCGGTACCAGCATCAAGCTGGAAAACGGCCAGGTCTGGCGGGTCGAAAGCGGCGAGCTGGATGGCATCAAGTCGATGACCAACCCCAAAGTCACCATTCGTCCAGGTCTGATTGGCGGCTGGCGTTTGCAGGTCGAGGGTTACAACTCGGTCGCGAAAGTTAAGCGGGTCAAGTAAGCGATTCGAGCTGTTTTGCCAGGCGCTTGGCGGAAACCGGGCGCTGGGTTCCAAGTTCCTGTGCGAATACCTGCACACGCAGCTCTTCGCAATCCCAACGGAATTGTTGCCAGGCCAGATGTTGCATCTGGCCTTTTTCTTGCGCGCGATTCAACGCATCGGTGAAAGTTTTCAATTCCAGCATGCGGGCCTGATCCTTGACCGGATCGGCGAGTGCCCGTTCGGCACGCAGGGCAATGGCTTTCAGATAACGCGGAAATTCTTTCAGGCCGATTGCCGCGGTTTCACGCAAAAACCCCGGATGCACCAGACTGCGGAGATGTGATTGCAAATCGTCGAGATTTGCGCGCGCCCAGCCCATCAGATTTGATTCGAGCTTGGGTTTGATTTGGGCGTAGCTGGCCAAAATGGTTTCCGCCAGATTGAGGTTTTTGACCGCTTCCGGAAAAAGATCGCGGCTCAATGTCTGGATACGCGCTTCAAATTGCGCTTTGTCGCGAATATCGGCCAGATCGTATTGCAGCAGTGCCTTGAGTGCGGCACTGACAATGTCCTCGCGCAATCTTTCCGAGCTTTCGATGGCAGCATAAAGCAAACCCAGTTTCGGCGAGACCGGAAGCTGTTTGCGTGCCTGTTTGATTTTGTCGGCCAATGCGAATTCGGCAAGGCGGCGAACGCCACGCTCGTGCTCTTCCTGCGCCTGTTCCCTGTCGGCAAACACCTGCAACGCGACAGTGTCTCCATCATCCACCAAGGCAGGAAATGCCAGCACGCCGGCGGCACCCGGCACCTGTATCGGTATCGGTGAATCCGGAAAGGCTTTCAGGCCTTCCTGCACCAGACGTTCGCCCGCATGTTCCGCAAAGGCTTTTTCGGCTTTTGAACCAAAACGTTTTTTCAGTTCGGCCAGGTCCCGCGATTGCGCCAGGATAATTTGTGCAGTGCCGGTTTTTTTGTCGGCGACCCGCAGATTCATTTGCAGATGCTTATCGATTGCACTTTCATCGAAATCGATAGTTTGCACAGGTGCGCCGGTGGTACGCGTCAGGAATCGCGCCAGCTCGCCGGTAATCGCATCTGCCGTCGGTGCGGGATACGCCTGCGCAAAGGCGCGCGCAAAATCGGGAGCGGGAACATAATTCCTTCGAAGGTTTTTCGGAAGGCCCCTGATCAATGCCGTCGCTTTTTCTTCTATCAGGCCGGGCACCAACCAGCCAAGACGGCTGCCATCGAGTGCCATCAATAAATGCAGCGGAACATCCAGCGTCACGCCGTCGTCTTCGCTGCCGGGTTCGAAACGGTAATGCAAGGCCAGACGTGCATCGCCCAACGCGAAATATTTCGGGAAGAGATTGCTCTCCTTGTCGCCGTTCGGCAGCAGGTCGGATAGCGACCATTCGAGCGTTTTTTTCTTGTCTGGGGGAAGTTTGTGATACCAGGCATCGAAGCCCTGCGCGCTATTGATCTCGGCCGGCACGCGATCAAGATACCAGCGCGCCTGCCAGTCTTCATCCACCACGATTCCGGCGCGGCGTTGTTTCGCTTCTTCCTCGATGGCTTTCGCCAGTGTGGCGAGATTTCTTTGCACCAGCGGTGAACGCGTATTGATTTCACCCGTCAGAAGAGCCTGCCTGACAAATATTTCGCGCGCTTCGGCTGGATACAGGCCGCCGTAATGCATCGGCTTTTTCGCGGCGAGCAACAAACCAAACAAACTGATTTGTTCATAGCCAATCACCCTGCCCTGCGCACGCGACCAATGCGGATCGAAATGCTTTCGCGCCAGTAAATGATTGAGCTCGGCCACAACCCATTCGGGTTCGATTTTTCCGAGCGTCAATCCCCAGATCTTTTGGGTATCGAGAATATTCGCCGCCAATACCCAGGCCGGCGGCGATTTCGATATCGGCGAACCGGGAAACAAACCGAATTTTCTTTGCCTGGGAGCATCGTACAAACCTTTTTCAGATTTGTGGCCGATATTGCCGGGCAAGCCCGCAATCAATGCCCGATGCAACATCGAGTATTCCGCGGCGACCGAGTTTTGCGTCCAACCCAATTGTTCCGCACTCAGTAAAAGCTGGCGATGCAATTCGCGCCATTCCCGCATCCGAAGGAAGCCGAGGAATTTTTTCTCGCACCAGCCACGCAGTTTCGATTGTGTGAATTCTTCATGCGCATTCTTGTAGGCATCCCAAAGTTTCAGAATGCCGTTGAATTCCGATTGCGGATCGGTAAATTCGGCATGCGCCCGGTCGACCGCTTCACGCGCATCGGCCGGACGCTCTCTCGGATCCTGGATACTCAGGTACGAGGTGATAACCATCATCTCGCGCAAGCAATCATGCTGCTTTGCCGCGATCAGCATGCGCGCCAGTTTCACGTCGATAGGCCACTTCGCCATTTGCCGGCCGGTATCGGTCAGCAACCGTTGCTTGTCGACCGCGCCCAGTTCGGTGAGTTGCTGCCAGCCATCGGCAATCGCTTTCGAATCCGGCGCATCGATAAACGGAAAGTCTTCCAGCCTGCCCAATCCCAAACTGAGCATGCGCAAGATAACGCCGGAAAGAGATGCCCGTAAAATTTCCGGATCGGTATATTCCGGACGCGACTGGAAATCCGCTTCCGAGTAAAGGCGATAACAAATACCCGAAGCAATACGACCACAACGTCCCTGACGCTGGTTCGCGCTTGCCTGCGAGATCGGTTCGATATGCAGACGGTCCAGTTTCTGTCTCGGGCTATAACGCTTGATGCGGGCAAAACCCGGATCGATCACATAGCGGATGCGCGGAACCGTCAGCGATGTTTCCGCAACGTTCGTCGTCAACACGATGCGGCGCTGCGGACCGGGATTGAAGACGCGATCCTGGTCTTTTACCGATAACCGCGCATACAAGGGAAGTATTTCGGTATTGCGATATTTTTTTCGCTCGAGCAGTTGGTGCGCATCGCGGATTTCGCGTTCGCCCGGCAGGAATACCAGCACGTCACCCATCGGGTCTTCGCGGGTAATTTCATCCGCTGCACGAAGAATGGCATCACTGACGGAAATATCTTCCTTGTCTTGCAATGCATCCTCGCCCTCATCCGATAAAACCTGCTGTTCGCCGACAGGGCGATAGCGGGTTTCGACCGGATAGCTTCGGCCTTCCACATTGACTATTGGCGCATCGTGGAAATGTTTCGAAAAACGATCGGTATCGATCGTGGCCGAGGTAATGATGATTTTCAGATCGCGCCGCTTCGTGACCAGGTTACGCAAATAGCCGAGCAAGAAATCGATGTTCAAACTGCGTTCGTGCGCTTCATCGATAATCAATGTGTCGTAGCGCGACAGCCATTTGTCCGAATGGATTTCGGCCAGCAAGATGCCGTCGGTCATGAATTTGATATAGGTGTTTTCACCCACTTGTTCGGTAAAGCGAACCTGATAGCCGACGGCGGAACCCATCGGAACATTCAGCTCCTCGGCAACGCGTCTTGCAACGGCACGCGCGGCGATGCGCCGGGGCTGGGTACAACCAATCATCCCGCCTTGACCACGCCCTGCCGCCAGGCAGAGTTTTGGAAGCTGGGTGGTTTTGCCCGATCCGGTTTCACCGGCAATCACCACCACTTGATGCTTGCCGATCAACTCGATGATCTTTTCGGCTTCACGCGCTACCGGCAGGTCCTGGTCGAAAACCGGTACCGGAGCCTGTTCGGCGCGGCGGGACTTTTCTTCGCAGGATTTTTGATAGGCCGACTGAAAAGGCGACAGCAAGGCCGGGTCCTGTTTTGCGGCATATTTAGCCCACAAGCCATGCAGCCGCGACTGGTCGCGGCTCATGGCAAGTTTCAGATCCGGCCGGACCGGTTTTGTGCTGTCGTTTGGCGTCATGGTTATGTGAAAGCGGTCGCTGGCAAAGCACTCGAAATATGGCTTGAAATGTGACTTGTCATTCAGAAAAAGCGGAGTATCTTGATTAATATGTTGAACGACTCTGTGCGGGAATTGCCAACCTCCTTATTGTCACATTGTTAGAGGGAATTCGTAATGAAAATTGGCCACCTCGCTAGCACAGAGCAACGCGCAACAGCTCCAAATATCCGCCCCACTTGCGGCAAGACAGCCAAACCCTGGACCAGGACTTCAAATGTCGAGCACGGTTGAAAGCATAGTTCGCAGTACGGATCGACGAAGAATCGCCGAGGCATTGGTGTTCGCGATGGCCGACGCTGTCGTGCTTTCGATCAAGACGCGGGCGTTTGCCTGGAACGTCACCGGCCCTTTTGCCGCTTCCCTGCGTCCGATGTTTATCTTGCAGCACAAGGACATGGAAATCGCGATTGAAGAAATGTCGATGCGAATCCGCTTTTTGGGCAATCCCGCACCCACTGCACTAAGCCAATTGCTGTCGCTTTCCAATATCCGCGAAGAGGCCGAAGTACTGGAATGGCGCGAAATGGTCAGCCAACTGGTGCAAGACCAGACTGTCGCCGCACAATCCGCCCGGCAGGTTTACAACTTTGCCGAGTTGACTACCGATACTGCAACGCAAGAACTTGTGGCCAGACGCATTACAAGGCATGAACGCAACGCCTGGGAATTGAAGGCCTTGCTGGAATAGGTTTCGTGCGCTGCTTTTTGAAAAGTAGTCGGTCGTGAAGGATTCGAACCTTCGACCAAAAGATTGAGCGTTCTTTGGATACCGC
>CAZPCE010000222.1:0-4013 GCA_964584915.1 uncultured Arenimonas sp.
CGCATTGGGGGCGCCGAAAGAGCGCTCGAGTCCTTTCCAGGTTCTCGAGACACCTTTATTTGAATATCCTAATTTAGCGCGCTAGCTAAATGTTGCAAATGTCGCATCTTATGGGCATGATAAAACAGCCAGCAACAAAGGAGCCTTTTTTACCTAAGGACTCCAATCCTCAAGGAGAGAGATGGTGAAGTTGTGCCAGTGCGGAGCGGAGAATGCTGATACAGCCAAGTTCTGCAAGGCTTGCGGCCAGTCTTTGGCTACCATTTCTTTCGCTGCAGCCCGGCCACGATTCGAAGAGCGGGTCTGCCACGCATGCTCCGGCGTGAATCCGGCGACTGCGAAGTTCTGCAAGGCATGTGGCGTGGGCCTTCAGACGCCTGAAAGTGCTTCATGGACGCCTCCGCAGGAGCCGAAGCATCCCACTGACCGGCCGCCTGCAGTCGCCCATCTGCGGGGCCCACCGACCTCCACACTTGAGGCGGTAGCGACCCCTATGCCGCCGGCAGCTTCGCCGGCCCGTGCGCCTGCACCGGTATCTGCACGCTTAGCCGATCGGCCAGTGCCTGCCTCGGGTTTGTTTGCGCCTGCAAAGTTGGCGCCGACGCTTCCCGTGAAGGCCATTGTCGCGGCCGCGGTCGTTGCGTTGAGCCTCATCGCTTCGGGTGGTGGTGGCTACTTCTGGTACCAGGCCGATCAGCAAAAGAAGGCGGCCGAAGCTGAACGGGTCCGACTCGAGGCAGAACGCCTGCGCGAAGAGGCCGAAGCCATTCGCCAAGCGGAATCGCAGCGCCAGGCAGACCTTCAGCGCCAAGCTGAGCTGGAAGCGGCGCGCGCGCGTGTTGCTGAAGCCGAACGCCTCGCCCGGGAGGCGCAGACAAAGGTGGACCAGATGGCCAGGGCCAAGGATGCAGCGAACCGGGATGCCCAGCGGGCGCAGGCAGAAGCTGCGGCTGCGCAACAACGGCAGGCGCAAGAAGTGCAGGCACGCCAACGAGCCGAACAGGAAGCAGCCAATGCGCGCGGGCGAACAAATACAACCGGGCAGCGCCAACCGAATCAGCCCACCTTCGGCTCCAACCCTCCCGCTTCCACGCAGGCATCGCCCCAGGCAAATTGCGCCGGCGTATCCAACTTCATCATTCGAGCAGTCTGCGAATCAACCGAGTGCATAAAGCCTGCGTATGCGAGCACCGAATATTGCAAGGCTTTGCAGGCGCGCGGCGCCAGAAGCCAGAACCAGAACCATAACCAGAACTAGAGGAGCCGATGAACGGGAATGCGCCAACCCAGTTGCGTCCGCGGTGGAGCATGGTGATTTCGCATCACCCCCCGTCTCAATACGATAGGACTCTGCACTTTGGATCGATTCGAGTGTGCGCCCGGTGTTCGGGGCTGGTGGGAGGCATCTTGGTGGGCATCCTGAGTCCGATCGCCTCAACGGGGTTGGCACCAGCAGTAGTTGTCGGCCTCGCATTGGGCGTAATCATTGTCGGCATCTGGGCATTTGTATTGAACGAGGCCGCCACCCGCGCCAGCAGCAACGTCGAGCGAATTCTGTTTGGCCTGTTGCTCGGACTTGCGCTCGCATGGACCTTGCAAGGCGGCTGGCCCTACTTTGCGGGGCTGCTTGGTGCCATCGTGGGGGGGCAGTTTGCCTCCGCATTCGTGCTGCGCAGGCTAGGAGTCCTGGATAGATTCTTTGATGAATACCTCTCGGGTGCGATCATCCAAGGCTCAGGCGAAGAAGCAGTTCGATGCGGCCAGATGTTCTGCAAATGTGGTCCTTCCAGCTTCCGTTTCCAGTTAGACAAAGATCGTCAATAACTTTCATCATGTAGGAGTTCCATTGTGTCATCGCCTGCGTTCTGCAATCTTTGCAATAGAAATGTCGTGCCGGTCAAGCCGTTCAACTGGCTCTTGTTCATCTTCCTGTGTGGTTGCTTCTACCTGCCTTTCTACTTGATGCAGTCAAAGAAGTGCCCGATTTGCCAAGGTCAGGCGTTTGGGCCGGCGCAAGCGGAAGAGATCGGTTCCCGGGCAGAGAGTCAAACTATCAGCGATCTGCCCAATTCGGCGATTGCCACGCGGGCGTCAGCTATCACTTCGGCGCCGTTGGTTGCGGCTGAGAAGGGCGACCAGCCCGCCGCCAAGGTTGCCTTTTGTCCGAACTGTGGTGTGGCAACCAAGGGTACGACCTTCTGTACAGAGTGCGGCACAAAGCTTTGACACTCGCCGCGCCACACAGGTGCGGTCCGGTGGCCGGTCGGCTGGCAGCAATGGTATGTTTCGTGGCGGGCGTCTGGGGCGGTGCGGCGTTCGCTGCGTCCGGTTCGGAAGCGGCGCTCAGGTTACTCGGGCCGTTGACCGAAGGCAATCGCTTTAATGCCATTGCCTCGATGTCTCGGGCAGGGCAATTCCGCGCGCCTATGCGAAGTGACGAAGTTGCCGCCGTGTTGCAGGCCACAACCGGGACCTCCCGGTCCATGGCGATCAGCGAACTCGCTTCCGTCATTAAGGCCGATGTTAGCGGTCGAGAAGCGATGGAGATCCTGGGGCCGGAGTCGGTCTTATCTGAAGGCTACCGACACTACGCAATTGCAGCATTAGCCCGCGCTGGGCGGATCGGCCCTTCCATGGCAGAGGACGCAGAACTCGCGCTCAGGGGCACGACCGGTAGCAGCCGGTCAATGGCTATTGCCGAGATTTCAACTTACTTGCGCTCTGAGATGCCCGGTACAGCGATCGCGGCAATCCTTGGAAGCGACGCCGTCCTGAACGAAAGCAATCGAGCAAATGCAATCTCCGCACTGGCGAGGGCTGGACGCATCCAGTCGCGGCTCTCCAGTGCAGATGGCTCTGCTGTACTGCGGGGCACTTCCCAAGTGGCCCGCCAACTTGCCGTCGGCGAGCTGGCGCGCTTCTTTAAGGGTGATTTGTCAGGGCAGGAGGCCGACATAATTTTGGGCTCTGAAACGAACCTGGTCGAAGGCTACCGATCCAACGCGATTGCGTCTCTCGCAAGAGCCGGGCGCTTTGGTCCCTCGCTGGGTGAGGATGCGGCATTGGCATTGAAAGGTACAAGTGGCGCGAGCCGTATGTCGGCCATCAGTGAGCTTGCCGCTCATTTACGCCGAGACTTGCCAGGTTCGGTGATTGCAAAAATTCTTGGCCCGGAAGTTGTTCTCAATGAAGGCTATCGTGCCAACGCAATCGCGGCGCTGGCACGCGCCGGACGGATACGTATGCCTTTGCCGACAAGCGAGGCACAGTTAGTACTTGCCGGCACTACCGGTTCAGCCAGGTCTCTCGCCTTGCAGGAATTAACGAGTGTCACGGGCCTGCACATGCCACCAGCCGCGACTGCAGGTGCATGGCCGCTGCCGCCCGCCAATACGGGACTCGGAACAGCTGGGTCCACGCCCATTGCTGCTCCGACTCCCGCCCTGAAGCTGGTTACTGCATGCGGCCCGTCATCTGGCAACGCCGCTTACCGATTCGGAGTGCGGCTGTTCTTGCAAGACATCGAGATCTACCAAGCTCACACGAATGGTGTGAGCTTTAATGCTGCATGCGAAGGCCACGACGCATGCTATGGAGCGGTTGGGTCTGCAGCCACCCGCCTGTACTGCGATAACGAGTTCGAGCGAATCGCAGCTCAGATTTGCGCAGGAGCTAGTTCGGACAAGGCTGCCTGTTTGCGCCAGAAGGATGCTTTCTACGTGGCCCTCAGGCGCAGGGGGCAATCGGCTTTCTGCTCGGCAAGAGGATTGCAGGCTAATTGTGCAAAATCGGATTGATCGGCTATAGAGACTTGTGTTGCTGCTCGCATCAATAGAAAGATATGAAATGAAAACCGCCAGCTACCAAATTTTTCAATTCCTGCTAATTGGTTCTTTGAGCTTGCACGTTAACTCAACGCGCGCTCAACTCTTCAAGGCTGATCCGAAGAAGCAAGCGACCACTGCAGCAGAGCAGCTTGTGAAAAGTTGGGACAGGGATTGTTCATTGCATCT
>CAZPCE010000222.1:4023-5111 GCA_964584915.1 uncultured Arenimonas sp.
AACGGTTCATACGAGGTCATAAAGATGAAATGGCCCGGTCTAGAGCGTAAAAACTTCATTACGGGGGACGCTTACAAACTCCTTGAGCAAATGACGGCTTTGGGCTACTACAGCTTGGTCTTTAAAGCTGGTTCCGATGGGTTCGGAAAAATTGGACAAGTGGAAATCTCGCCTGGTCCAAAAGGCAAGGCATTACACGACCAGTGCAACGAGCCGAATAAATTGAGCGGATCGCGCTATAAAGTTTTTTCGCCCGCCAAATTTTCCCCAGAAAAAGTGGTCGATATAGATATGTTTAAAGCTGGTATAGACGATTACGCTGTCGTCTCAATCAAATATTCTGCGGAGGACAACAGCCAATTTCGGCAAGATTTCTGTAGGGTATATCGAGCGAGTGGGAGCTTTTGTGATTTAGGCAAGCAGCGTAAAGCAAGAATCCTTTTAAAGGCAGATAAATTTAATGAGACATCACCGTGGCGAGTTGTTGTTTCTGATTACGGTGCCTTAGACAAGGACTTCCTCAGTGCCCGTGTCCCAGAGGAAGTTTCCAAAATTAAACTTATGAACGGAGGGAAATAGGAATTGGCTTGCTTAGCCCCGTCCAAAGACCTCGGCACGGTTGGTTAGAGTCGCGCGGCGAATTCACGACTTGAGCAGGCCTTCCCTAGCTCTTTGTACTAAGTGCCCCAGACGCAGAAAATCTGACCATTCAAAATCAGGGAGTCCGGCAGAACCACCACCCACTTCAGACGGAGCTTCACTGGAAACCAGGGAATGAACCAAACTAGCGCGATCCATCCGGTGGTGACCCGAGATTTGGCGGGCTATCCGAATTGCTGTGAGCAGTTTTGGGGAGACTAAGCGGTAGTTCACTTTTGAGTGATGGGGATGGCTTAGCGATGCGCCCGAGCGCTGCCAAGCCTTGGGTAAGCCCATCGAGCACTTGCCGCCCTGCTGCGCTAAGCTGCGGTTGCTCGGCCTGCATTCGTTGCTTCACACCCCTGATCATTTCTTCGCCTGCCGAGGCAAGTTTCTTGACACGAGCTTCCAATGTCTGATTCGCATCGCCGGGCCATTTTTCGAACGAT
>CAZPCE010000223.1:0-5104 GCA_964584915.1 uncultured Arenimonas sp.
TCCTGTTCGGTGGCGTATGGCCACATCCGCAAGCCGCCCAAGGCTGGTCCGAGTACCGAGTTATGAATGGCGATAATTGCCTTCAGGCCGGCATCTTTATTGTGGCAAAACACCACTTCTTCGTGGCCGGTGTGGGCGAGGGTTTCAAAAATCATGGCAAGCTCCGGGCGGATGGGATTCTGATTTGCGCAAGAAACAAGGTCGCTGCGAAATCGATAGCCTGTCCGCAAGTGTTTGTAAGTAAAGGGTTTGAAGGATTTATGTCAGCGAGCCACCCGGCTGCTGCGGGGCTAGTGTAATCCAAAGCCGTCAGCGGGACAGTCTTGTCTTGCAGGGGGTTTTGGTATGGCGAAAACTTTTTCGCAAACACCTGTCCTCCTTTTCGCCATCGCTGCGTTCATATAAGTGCCTGATGGTTTATCTCTCCCCGGGAAACCATCGGCTCCAACCCTAGAGCAGGGACATTGAGGCGGCCGCAACCCGGCCGCCTTTTTTTTGCTTGCTCGCATGCGCTATCTTATTCGCATGCCATCCCAGCTTTCAGCCGTTACCGGAAAAAACACATCTGATGAATGCGAGCTCATTTATCGCATCGCCGCGCACGATTCCAGTGCTTTGGCCGAGCTCTACGAGCTCACGGTTTCACGAGTTTATGCCGTAGTGATGCGCGTGCTCAGGCATGCGGCCGATAGCGAAGAAGTGATCAGCGACGTGTATTTGCAGATATGGGACAAGGCCGAGAACTTCCAGTCCGAACGCGGTACGGCAATAGCCTGGATGAACACGATGGCCTGGAGCCGTGCAGTCGACAAGCTACGCAAGAGCAAACGCGATTTTATTCACCTTGCAATGCATCCGGACGACCTCGACGACACGTATGCAGAGTGTGAAGAGTTAAACGCGGAACAAATTGCCGAATCGTGGTCGAGCAGCAAAGCCATTCAAATGGCTTTGCGCGGCCTAAGCGAAATTCAGCAGCGGGTTTTGCGTTTGGCATATACCGAAGATCTTAGCCACCAGGCCATTGCCGATGCCTTGAACTTGCCGTTAGGCACGGTCAAATCCCATTGCAGGCGCGGATTGGCGGCGCTTCGTGAAGTTTTGCTGGTACCGGAATCATGATGAACACCAAAAACGATCGATGCCTCGATATTCTCCTGGCTGCCAACGCAGGCTTGATTCCCGAGCTAGTGCCAGCGGAAGATGTCCGTCAGCGCATGCTGGCAAACATCATGCAACGCGCCGGCGTGCCCGTCATGCAAGTTACCCGCAAGAACGAAGGCCAGTGGCTGGATGTCCTGCCAGGCATCAGCATCAAGATATTGCGGGAAGACGCCGCCGAGAAAAGCCAGACTACGCTCTGGCGTTTGCAGCCGGGCGCAAGTGTGCCAAGGCACCAGCACAGCAAGGATGAAGAATGCCTGGTGCTGGAAGGTTCCATCCTGCATGCCGGAGTCGAGTATTTTCCCGGCGACTATTTACTGGCGCCGGTCGGCATGCCGCATGATTCCCTGTCTGCGCCCAAAGGTGCGATGTTTCTTATTCGCGGCGAAATCCTCGACAAGGCCATGATGCTGTAACCGTCGGCAGAAGCCTTCATCACGCAGTAATCACAACTTCGATAAAAAAAGTGCATCCAGTTTCACGACTGCTTGCGTATGTTCCAGTGACGCGGATTTTCGCGTAGAAAAAACTGGAATAAATCACAATGTCGAAAATAGCCATACTCTGTGTCTCTTTTTTTCTCGCTGCAAGTGCAGCAACGGCAGCAACTCCAAACCCGGCAGATCCGCCCTTCAGGCAACGCGGCGACATTCTTGTCGAAATCAAGGGTCGTGGCGTCTACACCTACGACGGCGACAAAGTCCCGAACCAAAGCGATTGCTTCGCCCAATGCCGTTTGTTGTGGCCGCCTGTCTACGCAGAGGATGAGGCCAAACCCAAGGGCTCGTTCACCATTTTTGTCCGCAAGGACGACGGCAAACGCCAGTGGGCATTCAAGGGCAAGCCCCTGTATCGCTGGGTGTCGGATTTGAAACGCGGCGATGCCGGCGGTGATGGTGTGGCGGGTGTGTGGCGACTGGTAAAGGTATTTCCAAAACCCGTCAGTCAGCCCTCGGCAGACAAGATCATCGAAAAGCCAAGCGACAAGGCAAAACAAAACTAAGCCTTAAGAATCCAATTGAACTTCAGGAAGAACAATGTCAGTCACGAAAATAAAGCGTAAGGCTTTGTGCTTATTATTGATAAGCATCGCAACAAACGCATATGCCACGGATCAGGAAGACAGCAGTTTCGATAATGGCGGGAAATTATTGCTCACCGGTGGTGTCACCCAGTTGGAAGGTTCGGCCGGCGGTGGCCTGACGCCATGGGCCGTGATCGGCGGCTACGGCACCGATGATGAAATCGGCGCCAACGCTTTTTATACACGCGTGAATACCGGCTCCTACCATCTGGACGATGCCGGCGTCATGATCGGATTCTACAATCGTGTGGAGCTCAGTTTTGCGCAGCAACGCTTCAATACCGAACAAGTCGGCGGGCTTCTGGGTTTGGGCGACGGCTTTACCTTCAAGCAAAACGTGATCGGGGTAAAAGTGCGCGTTGCCGGCGATCTGGTCGTGGATTCCGATCGCCTGATGCCGCAGATATCGGTCGGTATCCAGCACAAGAAAAACAATCAGGCCGGCGTGCTGGCGTTTATCGGTGCCAAGGACGATTCGGGTACCGATTTTTACGTGACCGCCACTAAGCTATTTCTTGCAGACGGCTTGCTGCTCAACGGGACATTGCGTTTTACCAAGGCAAACCAGATCGGAATCCTGGGTTTTGGCGGCGATAAAAACGATTCCTACAAACCGCAACTGGAAATCTCCGCGGCGTATTTGTTGAGCCAGAAGTGGGCGGTGGGGGCCGAATACCGCATGAAGCCGAATAATCTCGGCATCGCTACCGAAGACAATTGGTTCGACGCGTTCGTGGCCTATGCACCCAACAAGCATGTGTCCTTTACGGTGGCTTATGCCGATCTGGGCAATGTCGTGATCAAAGACAATCAGCGTGGCGTGTATGCCAGCGTTCAAGTGGGTTTTTAAGGAATCATATGAATACGATTTTCAAATGTTTGAGTTTTTCTTCATTCCTGTTGCTGGGTTCGCAAGTGTCCGTGCTGCAGGCACAGGAAGCAACGGCGGCGCAGCAAGACGAGATTCCGCAGGACGATGAAATTCCGGCCGATGAAGCCGAGGCAAGCGAGGCTCCAGCTGCCGCGTCCTCCGCCAGCCTGGCATCTACCGCGCCCGCTTATCCCGAATTGCTTCCGGTCTACAAACAGTTTGGCGAGGAAGCCGGACTGGTAAAATTGATGGATGTTTTTATGGATAAATTGCTCGCCGATTCACGTATGCGCCCATTCTTTGAAAATGCCGATCAGGCCCGAGTCAAAAAACACCTGGTTGAACAGTTCTGCGTGATTCTGGGCGGACCCTGCGTTTACAGTGGCCGCGACATGAAGTCCTCGCATGCTGCCATGGGCATCGATCGCGCCAACTTCAATGCCTTGGTGGAAGACCTGCAGTGGGCGATGAACAAGCAAGGCATTCCCTTCCGTGCGCAAAACAAATTACTGGCGAAACTGGCGCCGATGCACCGAGAAATCGAAACAAAATAATTTATTTGCGGAAAACGCCTTGGTGGATCCACATCGTGGCTATCCATTTTGTGCCTGATTTAACCGGTAATCCGGCATGCAGCGTACGCATGTCGGGTTTGCCATCATCGTGTAAATTCCGGAATGCCAATACTCGCCCCGTTTTCGGGGCGATTTTTTTACCCAGATCGACGAATTCGGTTTCACCGCCTTCGGCTATCTCGTTCAAGTAGGCAATCACCGTGAAATCCCGTTGACCAGGACCGCCTTCATCGAGCGGCAAGATCAGGTTTGCCGGCAAATAGTCGCGGTGCGGGCGGTATTCCTGGCCGTTTTCGTAACGCAGCAAATGCAAAAGTTCGGAGTAGGCAGGAGTGCGATCAACGAGTGCCGCCATGCGCCTTTGAATCAACAGAAGCGTTATGTCTTCCTGCGCTTCGATAAAAACGGTTTCAAAACTGGTGCGTAACTGTACTTTGACCAATTTGCCGTCGGGTCCGGCGGTAATCGAGCGTTCGACATGCGGGCCACCCGAGTAATAGACCAAATGGCATTCTTCGTGGTTCAACACTTGCTCGGCAACGCCGATCCACGGGCTTTCCGATATCTCGTTGATCGGAGTTTTCCAGACGCCGGATGCCAGGTCGGGTTTTGGCAGTTCCGGCAATCCAGGCAATGCCTGCGGCGGTGCAAGATTCGGGTCTTCCTGTCTATCGGGTTGGCCTACCGGCAAGTCGGTTTGCAGCAGCAAGGTATTGATGGCGTTTGCGCGAACCGGATTTGCGGAGCAGCCCAAGCCGCTTTTCAATCGATGCATCAGCAAAGCCAGGCTGACCATATCGCCACCTTCGGCAGCGTGTTCCAGGCACAAACTGCCGAGCGACAAAAGCGATCGATCTTCGCTGCGCGACCAATGGATTGCCAATGCGCGCAAGGCAAGCGGATATTTCAGTTGCGCGCTTTTCCACAAACATTCGTTTGCGTATTGCCAGTCGGGCTCGTTATCGGGCTTGCCCAATTCTGCCACGGCGAGTTGATAGAAAGCGGCGGCAAATCCGCTTTCCGCCGCCTGTTTGATCAACGCAAGGCCGCGTTTTTTGTCGGCATCGGGCAACATGCCAAACAGATGCAGGCATCCCAGGTTGTAGCTGGCTTCGGGTTGCCGGCCTGCCGCCGCGAGTTCAAGCGAGGGCACCGCCTCGAGGGTTTTGCCTGCGGCAAGTAAGGCGCGTGCTTGCTGCCACTGTTGTTGAGTGTTTGTGGATAGCTGATTCATGAGCCGGATTGTCACCTCGAAACGGGCAATAACGCCAGCGGCGCCAGTTTGTGGGAAAATGGCGGTCTGTTCCTGAAGGCATAAGTCGTTATGAGTACTCCCGCCAACTCCTTGCCATCCGCCGAAGCCCAGACCGAACGCGGCCCCCTGCGTTTCGTCACTGCCGCCAGCCTGTT
>CAZPCE010000224.1:0-5067 GCA_964584915.1 uncultured Arenimonas sp.
AAGAAGTCTGGCATCGTCTTCCACTTGCCATAGGCCAATTTCTTGCCAATCGCAACAAATCGAATCCCCTGCATTTCACAACTAATAATCGGCTTACCGCGTCCCTGCTGTCGAATCCGCTGGAACGCCAATGCTTTTGCTTTTTCGTTAGCTCGACGCATCAACGCGCCGAATTCAGCTTCGTCAGATCCTCGCGACACAGAAACTTTTTGGAGGCCTCCGTGACATTGCTTGAATTTCGTGCCGCTGCCACAGGGGCACGCCTGATTGCGACCGACCTTTTTCATTAACTCTCCAAACAAATTGCTTGGCGCAAGATTTAGCTGCCGTGAGCTAGTTCAAAAATAACAGAGTGATTTATCTGATGGAAGTCATCACGCTACTAATGTGGCTGCGGAACCCAAAGCGATTCCAATACAAGCGTCTCCCTCAACATTTTGAGGCAGCCAGTAGCGTGAAATCCATTTGGCAATTGCCCAAGACCAACAACCTGATGTGAATTAGTAATTCGTGTAGCTACATTTACGACTTCTTTTTGCGTCATCTGAAAGCAAGTCGCAACAATATTTCTATAAATAGCCCCCGTTTCTCGTTGACACCAAGCTGCACAGGACTTTTCTACTTCTAACCTTTCCATATTTGTTTCATCAAATCCGAAGCCGAGAAATGCTATGGAATCAGCTTCGAACAAAAGTTGTCTAGATCGTTTGAGTACAGCATCATCCGATCTACCCTCCGGAATAACTTTCAATTCTTTGGATGCAGCCACAACCCTTTCAGGTGATACGCCATATCCGTATGGAATATAACTAGGACTGTCGGGCAAAGTTCCACCAAGAGAGCCATAAACATGAATAATTTCCAATTTCTTCAGCTTTTCTAGCGCTTCACTAAGCTGCTTGCCATAAGCATGCTGTATAGCTCCGAGCAAATAATGCTCTAAAGATCGATCATAGTTAAAAGTAACAATCGAAAATTTACGAAAATCTAGCTCATCCCATGTAGATGTTGAAATTCTATTGAAGAAATATTGATACCAATTGTCGTCATGCTCTGTGTGAATCAACTGTTTGGTACTTTCTTTGTTTAATAGAACTGCTGAAATGGCTTGTTTACCAATTTCAGAATATTCCGGGCGACGCGCCAAGAAAGAATCAATAGACTGCATTTGCGATCCGCGAAATGCATCAATGAATGTATTTAACTTATCTGGAAAATGCTTAAGACCCGAGCTTTCGACAAGCGTTTTCTTTCCAGTGTGCCGCAAATCTAGAATTTCATTCCTGAGGCCGGCACCAACCGGATAATTAAATGCAACACTTGCTCCTGCGCCGAGAACTAAAACAGTTTTCCCAGAATTAAGTGGCATTTACCTGTGGGCGAGCAGAATAGCTGCAAGTCACGCCCTATCAATACCAACACATCTCAATCTCCCCCCGCCAAACTACTGCAAGGAAAACGACTTAATTAGTGCAAGGAATGAGGGGTAAGTGCTCGAAAAGCTGCAAGTGACCAATTTTGAATGGGAAAAGCCTCGAAAAGTGTCAGCTTTTAAAGTCAGACAGATCGTCATGCTCTTTTTCTGAACGAGGAAAGTAATGCGTGGCAAAGCTCTTAACCAAGTACGTGTCTTCATCAACCACTACATCGACTTCTACGGAATAGAGACATCCCGTCAGCTCATTCTGAACCACCATGTCCAACTTTTGGCGAAGGCATTTTTCCATGCGAGAACCTTACTCTGAGATTCAATACGGGACAAGTACAAAGAATGCGTATCCACTGTCTGAAAACACCGAGATGCACTCATAAATTAATTGCATACGACTTCTAAGGTATTAATGAGGGCAAGGACTACCCCCGCCACTCGTTTTGGCGTTGCGAACTCGACGTATCGTGTCGATCAGCTGACCACATTGCTGGCGTTGACTGGCAGCAATCGGCCATTAGCCGCCATAGAATGCTCCGGGGTGGACATTCACTCGTCCGTTTGAACGTGCCATGACCCAGATCAATCTTCCGCAACGCCAGCAAGCGTAAGCTGTTTTAAACCTACCATATTTCGCAAATCAGACTGTAATCACCGCAGCCATCCATGGATAGTAATGAGCCCGGAACTTCTTGTACTGCTCACCCTCGGCATTTTCCTCGTCGCCCTGCTTTACTCCTCCGTGGGTCATGCGGGGGCTTCAGGCTACATCGCGGTCATGTCCTTGTTGAGCATGGCGCCGGCGAGCATCAAACCTACGGCATTGGTGCTGAATATTCTGGTCGCGTCGATCGGCACCTGGCAATTCTGGCGCGCAGGCTATTTTTCCTGGCGCTTGTTCTGGCCCTTTTCGCTCTTGTCGATACCGCTGGCCTTTCTCGGTGGCTACATCAGTTTACCGGCCGACATTCTCAAGCTGATCCTGGGAATGGTGCTGCTGTATTCGGCGGCCCATTTTTTCCTACGCCCACCACAGGAAATGGAATCAACAACCCCGCCTCGTGGCGTAGCGGTCTTGATTGGCGGCGGGATTGGTTTTTTGTCCGGACTGACCGGCACCGGTGGAGGCATTTTTTTGACGCCACTGCTACTCCTCATGAATTGGGCGCCGGCAAGAAACGCCGCTGCGGTGTCAGCGCTTTTCATTTTGGTGAACTCCATTGCCGGGCTGCTCGGCAATATCAGCAGCACCCGGCAATTCCCGGCTTTTGCACTGGTACTGGTCGTGGCGGCAGGTGCCGGTGGAATCATTGGCTCCTATCTGGGAAGCCATCGTTTCAATCCAAAACTTATCAAGCGCTTTCTGGCGATGGTCTTGCTCATTGCCGGCTGCAAATTAATCCTTACCTGAGCACGCCGCCTGCCTTGGGGAAACAGGATCGCTCCCGATCTTGATTTGGGTCAAAGCCCGACCTTAAACACCTCGTATAGAATCGTCACTGAAATATCCGGATCCTTTATTCGGGTATTCGCCTCCGAGACGGCAAGCCTGTGTTTTACATGAACTGGCTTGCCGACCGTGGTCATATCGACCACCAGGGCGGTGATGGAAACGTCACGGCCTCCCGTGTTTGGAAAGGAGTACATCGATGGGTTCACTAATCGACCGATTTGGTCGCAGGTTTCCGTACCTGCGTTTATCGGTTATCGAAGCCTGCAATTACCATTGCAGTTATTGCTTGCCGAAGGGTTACCAGGCAGTACCCGGCCGGCCAAAAAATCTCGACATCGATGAAATCGCTCGCTTACTCGGCGCGTTTGCCACACTGGGAATGCAAAAAGTCAGGCTGACCGGCGGCGAGCCCAGCCTGCGTCGCGACCTGACCGATATTATCCGCGTGGCCGCCAACACCACCGGTGTTGAAAAAGTGGCACTGACAACCAATGGTTGTCTGTTGCAAAAAAGAATTCGGGACTGGTGTGATGCCGGCCTGACCGCATTGAACGTCAGCGTGGATAGCCTTGATCGTGATTGCTTCAAGAAAATTACCGGCCATGACCAACTTAATTCCATCCTGGCCGGCGTAGAAACCGCGCTTGAAAGCAATCTGCAATCGATCAAGTTGAATGCCGTCCTGTTGCGTGATCTTAACGATGATCAACTGCCCGCGTGGCTCGATTATCTTCGTGATCGCCGGATCAGTTTACGTTTCATCGAGTTGATGCAAACGGGCGATAATCTGGAGTATTTCCGTCAACATCATTTGCGGGCCGAAATACTCGAACAGCAGCTTGAACAATCGGGATGGCGACTGCTGCCGCGTGCCGCCGATGCCGGTCCGGCTCGCGAATATGGCCATGCCGACTATCGCGGACGTATCGGTATCATCGCGCCCTACTCGCGCGATTTTTGCGCCGGCTGTAATCGATTGCGCGTCACCTCCGCCGGCGATCTAAGGCTCTGCCTGTTCGGGCAAATGGGCATTCCCTTGCGGCCTTTGTTGCAGCATGACGATCAGCAGGCGGAATTGCTCGCCACCATTGCCAAACAACTCGGCCTCAAGCAGGAAGGCCACGGCTTGCACATGGGCGATACCGGAATAACGCCGCATCTTGCATCCATTGGGGGCTGAAGTGACTCGACAAGACTCAACCGAAGCGATGATCGGTAATTTTCAGATGGCCGATATTCGTCGCAAGCGTCCGACGGCACGCCGCGCGGTTGCCTGCGGTGAAATTTCACTCGGCGAACCCGCCTTTACGATGCTGATGGAAAAGAAAATGCCGAAAGGCGATCCGGTCGCGATGGCGGAAATCGCCGGCATTCAGGGCGCCAAAAATGCCGCGCTGCTTTTGCCCTTGTGTCACCCGCTGGCCCTGGAATATGTGCAGGTGCGCTGCCTGCCGATACAAGAGAAATTTGCGCTGCGCGTGTATTGCGAAGCCAGCACCGAAGCCCGTACCGGCGTCGAGATGGAAGCGCTGGCGGGTGTCAGCGCAGCCTTGTTGACCTTGTATGATCTTTGCAAGCCGGTCGAACCTGCCCTGCAGATTGGCGCGGTCCGTCTGCTGTTCAAAGAGGGTGGAAAAAGCGGCTTGTGGTGTCATCCCGAACCCATGACAGATGCCGAGCGCGAACTGTTTCGACCCAGACATCATCATCGTCTGAAAAATATTCGTGCCGCCGTTTTGACCTTAAGCGATCGCGCCCACCGTGGTGAATATGCCGATCTTTCGGGGCCGATATTGCTTGAACGATTAAGCGGGCTGGGAGCAGAGATTAGTCACACGGAAATTCTTCCCGATGGCATCGAACCTTTGGCCAGTCGTTTACGGGATTTATCGACGCAATCGTTCCAACTGGTTTTGTGTACCGGCGGCACCGGATTGGGGCCGCGTGATTTGACGCTCGAAGCACTTCAAACACTGGACGCACGTCACGTACCGGGCCTGGGTGAAATGTTTCGCTCTGAAAGCCGGCATCACACCTCACTTGCCTGGCTGAGTCGTGCCGAGGCCGTTCTGCTCAATGACATGCTGGTCATCGCCCTGCCCGGCAGCCCGAAAGCCGTTGCTCAGGGCATGGATATTCTCGGCCCGATATTGGCCCATGCGATGGCGATGGTGGCAGGAGAAGC
>CAZPCE010000225.1:0-5064 GCA_964584915.1 uncultured Arenimonas sp.
CTAAGTTGATGGATCGCTCTGGCGATCACCTCTTTGCCGGTTCCGGTTTCACCGGTGATCAGGACCGACAGCGGCGCTTGTGCAAGACGGCCAATGGCACGAAACAATTCACGCATCGCCGGCGTGCTGCCAAGAAGTTCGTTGCCGGTTTCATTTTGTTTCGGTGCGACCACTGGTTCTTTTTCCGGCAATGCGCGCGCCACCAGGTTGACCGCTTCGTCCAGATCAAAAGGCTTCGATAAAAATTCGTGCGCACCGCCGCGAAAAGCGCTCGCGGTGGAACTAATATCGGTATAGGCCGACATCACGATCACCGGCATGGTGTCGTGGCGCTTTTTCAATGCATCCAGAAAACTGAACCCGTCGGTACCCGGCATTCGCACATCGGTGATGACAAGATGCGGCAGGGCTTCGGTACTCAATGCCGACAACGCGGTATCGGCGGAATCGAAGCTATGCACCTGATAGCCGGCTTCGCGCAGCGCCTGGCTCAGCACGATGCGGACGCTGCGATCATCATCGACGACCCACAATCGCGAATTATTCGTCATCGCTTTCCAGTTCGTTGTCGTTCACGGGCAGGAGCAAGGTGAAGACCGTGTGTCCCGGCCGCGAGCGATAGCCGAGCGAACCGCCATGTTCGCGCGCCACTTGCTGCGCCATCGCCAAACCGAGGCCGGTGCCTTCGGCGCGGCCGCTTACCAGCGGAAGAAAAATCTGTTCGGCCAGATCTTCCGGTACGCCGCGGCCGTTGTCGGAAATTTCCACGCGCAAACTCAAGCGATGCGCGGTGTCGCCGATCAATACGTGGTGTTCGGCGCGCGTTTTCAAGCCCACTTGCGAAGCGCCGGATTGCAATGCGTTGCGGACAAGATTCCAGATCGCCTGAGTCAGCCGATCGGCGTCGGCATACAGCTCCGGCAAACTTGGATCGTAATCACGCACCAGTTTCACGGCCCAGCCGGCGTCGGTATCGGCCAACTGCAATACGCGCTCGAGCACGGCATGGATATTCGCGGCACCAAACTCGCGGGGCGGCGCGGGATTCAACAGACGTTCAACCAATGCCGCCAAGCGCTCCACTTCGGTGCCGATCAATTCGATCAGCTCTTTTGAATCGGGATCATCAACGCGCCTTGACAACAACTGTGCCGCGCCCTTCATGCCGGCCAACGGATTGCGGATTTCGTGCGCCAAGCCTTTCAACGCGGCCGACAATGCGGCCGGCAAAACCTTCGCCGGATCTTCGCCGAGAAATTCTTCGGTCGGGTGCGCTTCCAGCCGGACTTCGCCGTCTTCCAGACGCGTGAGCCATAGCTCGGCGAAATGTTCGTTGGAACCGGGAAACGCCAACCGCGCGCGATGCACCCGCAGCGTATGCCCGACTTCAGGCAAGCGCAGGAAAACCTCGGCCAGACGGCCCAGTTCGACATCGAGCTCGCTCAACGGCATTCCCTGCAAACGCCGGGCACTGACGCCCAGCCAACTGGCAAACGCCTGATTGCAGGTCAGCACGGTGCCAGACGAAGACAGCCAGGCCACCGGGGTAGCAAGGCTTTCAACACTGGCATTGAGCGGGTCCGACATTGCACCATGATAGTGCAAATATCGTCTTTGGGCGCGAGATTCGCCTACTTTTTCTGGAGATCAAACAGGATATTGGCATCCTCGGCATCGAGGCCATCGCTCTCTGTACCGCGGTAGTGCCGGTGAAACGCTTTCACTGCAGCAGGAAGGTCGCGGGTGTCGTAGCCCAGCGCTTTCATCGCCAGCACGGAATCGAAACCGGCGGGCGCTTCCGGCAGGTTTTCGCCATACCACCGGCCAAAACCGGCCTGCGCCAAACGCTGCCAGGGAAAATGGCGACTCGGGTCCACTTTTCGTGCGGGCGCCAGATCGGCGTGTCCGATGATCGCGTTGCGCGGAATATTGAAGCGTGTGCATAGATCGTCCAGCAAACGGATCAGCGACAGAATTTGCCGTTCTTCAAACGGCTCGCTGCCGTTGTTGTCCAGCTCGATGCCGATCGACACCGAATTGATATCGGTCATGCCCTGCCAACTGCCGACTCCGGCATGCCAGGCACGCTCCTCATCGGCCACGAGCTGGTACAACTTGCCGTTGTTGGCGATCAGATAATGCGCACTTACGCGACCCTGCCTATTCTGTGTATGCAGTACGCGCAATGCATCTTCGGCGTTTTCCATTTCGGTCTGGTGGATAACGATCAGGCGCGGTTTTCGCGTATCGAAATTCGGTGAAGGCGACCACTGCGCCAGCGGATTTTTCGCGGGCGGCGTTGTGCATGCCGATAAGACCAGCAGGCAGCAAAACCCGTATTTCAGTCGATGATGAAGCATGCTGTAAGGATAGTGCATTTTATTCGCCAGCTTGTCCCGATATGGTGGCGACAAGCTAGCAATTGCATGTGTGCTGGGTATGGATGCCTGGTGTGCTGAATGTGTATTACCGGTATCCCGCCGGATATAAATCAGAATGCCTTTTTCGGATCGAAGTCCTTCGGTGGCTCGGGAGAAACACCGTAACGCACGAACAAATCCTGCTGCGCCGCCTGTACTCCTTTCGTCGTCAGCAACGAAAGGTATTTGCGATCGAGCTCGTATCGCGCTTCATAGCTGACCAGCTCGCTTCGCTGCTTGCGCTGCCAAGCGCGCTTGCGACGCAATTCGATATAGGCCGGATCTTCAATGCTATAGGGCAAGGCTTCGGCTATCCCCTGCTCTTCCGGATTGCTCGCGCCGGCGGCGATGGCGAGCCTCGCCTTTTCACACCAGGCAGCATCTGGTTTGAGCTGCAATTTTCCCTGGCAATACGGACGCAAACCATCGAAGGCGGCTTGCGCGCCGGTCACATAGCTCATGCTCCCATAACTGAGGAGGGCAAAGCCTGCGAGTTCCCGCGGTTCAACCTGGGTGAGGCCCGCAGACTTCAGGATTTCGCCCGCCACAGCGTCGTACTCCACCAGCGAGCGACGGAGATATTCGGGATCGTGATTGCGGTAATAGACCGGCCTTGCCTGCCAATATTCCGCCTGCTTGGCGAATCGGTCATTGTTCTTTTCGCTATCGCCGGACACCGGAGTCGATACTGCCCAAATAAAGAGATTGTCGGGCTCCTGCACCAGCAGCTTTGCGCGAATGGCCGCATTGTCGCATTCGGTGAAACCGGGATATTCGAAATTGCGGCACCACGCCGAAGCTGCGGCAAGAATCACCGGGTCGTCCTTCGCTTGCTCGAGCGCTTTCCTAAGCAATGCAAAGGCCGCCTGATATTCTTCTTTATCCTCGGCATAATCAAAACGAGCGAACGCCGCCAGCAGATTCGACATCGGCGTGTTGTGCTTTTCGAAGGCGGGACTCCATGCCGTTTGGGTCCTGGCGGCCGCGAGTACCAATTTGGCATCGTGCTGGCTTTGACTGCTTCCGCGATTGACATAGATTTCTTCCGCTGCATCCAGCAAGGCGGTCTTGCCTATGTCGCGGATGTCGCCCACCACACTTCCGTAAGCGATTTCGGCGAATACTTTTCTTGTTCTTTGTCGCGGCGTGGAGTCAGGCATTGCCATGGCCTTCGCCTGCGACTTTGCCAGCTCCATCACGCCATTTTTCTCCAGCTCCTGTTTGCCCCAGGTCGAATACAGGACACCAAATGCCACGACAATCGACAGCAAGGCCATCGCCAGTCCGCCCAAAGATATCGGATGCTTTTTGCTCCACCGCTGGACGCGTTCGCCAAATCCGGGACTGCGGATAGAGATCGGATGGCCGTCCAGAAAGCGTCCAAGGTCTTGGGCCAGCTGGCGTGTATCGGCATAGCGCGCCTGCGGATCCTTCGCCATGCATTTGCAGCAAATCGCCTCCAGGTCGCGCGACAGTTTCGGCGACAGTTTCCGCAATGCCGGCGGCGGTTCGCTTACTACGCGCCGAAGGGTTTCATCAATGCTGGACGAACGGAACGGCGCTTCGCCCGTCAGCAGCTCATATAGAATCGCGCCAAGCGCATACAGATCGGTCGCCTTGCTCAGGCGATGGCGATGGATCTCTACTTGTTCGGGTGCCATGTAACTGGGCGTACCGGATATTTCGTTGGTATCGTTGGCCAAGGCGTGATCGAGCGGCTTGGACAGTCCAAAGTCGGCGATAAACAAACGGCCACCGCGTTCTTCGAGAATATTCGCCGGCTTCAAATCCAGATGCAGCACATTCAGGCCGTGCGCGTAACTGACGGTTTCCGCCAGAATCTGCACAATGCGCGCCGCTTCGTGCTCCGGTATTCGACCCTGTCCACGCAACTTTTGTTCCAGCGTCTTGCCTTCGATCAATTGCATCGAAAAATAGTTGATGTCGCCCGCGCTGCCGATTTCATGGATGCCAACGATATTCGGATGCTGCAGGCGAGCCGCGTTTTGCGCTTCCTTGCGAAAGCGCTCGAGAAAATCGTGGCTACCTTGCGCGCCCGAGGCGAGCAGCTTGAGTGCCACCTCGCGATCCAAGCTGATTTGCCGGGCACGATAGACCACGCCCATCGCCCCTTGTCCCAGCAACTCGATCAATTCGTAATCACCGAATTGGCGTTGCACTGGATCGGTGAGGTCGAGATAAAGCGGCTTGAGGTCTTCCGGCGCCAGCGTGCTTTGCCTGAACTGCAGGGCTATCGTTCCGGCCGGCTTGGTGGGCTTGTCGTCGGGATCAAACTGCAAGGTTTCTTTGCTCATCTTCAACTCCACTCAAAACAAGCACGTATTGGTCGAATCAACGCAGAGGCAGCACGTCCATCATAGTTCCGGACCGACCTGAAAAAAACAAAGCCCCGTTGAAGGGGCTTTGTGTGTAACAAGTTTTTGCAAACCGGATATCAGATGCCGTAATACATCTGATATTCCAGCGGATGCGTGGCCGCGCGGAACGCGGTGACTTCCTTCATCTTCAGCGCGATGTAGCCATCGATGAAATCGTCGGTGAACACGCCGCCGGCCTTGAGGAAGTCGCGATCCTTGTCCAGCGCTTCCAGCGCCTGGTCGAGCGAGTGGCAGACGGTCGGGAT
>CAZPCE010000226.1:0-5026 GCA_964584915.1 uncultured Arenimonas sp.
CAAATATCGCGCTGGTCGGAACAATATCGCGCCGCCGAAACCGACGACATCGAAGTGATGAACAGCCTGATCGAAATGCTGCCGCTGCGCTGTCCCGACGACGACGGCAGCGTTGCACTCGTACACGGTGATTTCCGTATCGACAATCTGATGTTTGCGAAAGGCAAGGCGCAAATCAGCGCGATCGTCGATTGGGAATTATCCACGCTCGGACACCCGCTCGCCGATCTTGGCTATTTCTGCATGGCCTTGCGGCTTCCGCGCAATCCCGCGCTTCCCGGTTTGGCAGGCATGAACCGCAAGGAACTCGGCATTCCTTCCGAAGAAAAAATTCTCGCGCGTTATGCGGAACTCACGGGGCGTGACATTCCGGAAGACTGGCAGTTCGTGCTGGCATTCAGTTTCTTCCGGCTTGCCGCGATTGCCCAAGGCGTCGCCAAGCGTGCGCAACAAGGCAACGCATCCAGCGAACAGGCGACACAAGCCGGGCAGATGACGGCATTGCTCGCGCAAATGGGTTTGAAAGTGCTCGACTGAAATCGAATACAGGCATGCAAACCTTCATCGCCCTTCTTCGCGGCATCAATGTCGGCAAAGGCAATCGCGTTTCGATGCAGGATTTGCGCAGTCTGTTGGAAGCGCTGGGTTTCACCCGTGTTCGTACTTTGCTTGCCAGCGGCAATCTGGTCTTCGACGCTGCAAAGGGCAGCGCGGGGAAAATCGCCACGCAGATCGAAACGGCACTTGCGGCCGACTTGAACCTCAAGGTTCGCGTGCTTGTCTTGTCGCCAGATGAACTGGATCGGATTATCGGACAAATGCCGTTCGGCGAAATCGTGGATAATCCGTCTCGCCTGTTGATTGCGTTCGTTAATGACGTCGCAGATCTCGAGAAAATGAAGCCATTGTCCACTCAGGACTGGTCGCCCGAGATTATTGCGGTCGGACAACATGCGGCGTACCTCTGGTGTGCCGACGGCATCTCGGCGGGTAAACTGGCGGAATCCGCCTTCAAGTTGATCGGCCCCGCCGGCACCACGCGCAATATGGCGACGGCGATCAAGCTTCGCGAGATGGCGTTTGCATGACCCGTAACCAAAGCCGCTTCCTGCAGGTATTTCATGGCTACTTCGAAGAAACCGGCGAAAGCCAAAACCGCAATCCAGACCGTTGATGATTTCATGGGGACACTGGTTCATCCGCTGAAATCGGAGATGGCCGCGGTACTACAGTTAATCCGCGGCGCGAATCCGGAAATCAGCGATGGCATCAAATGGAATGCCCCCAGTTTTTTCTACAGGGAATGGTTTGCCACCGTCAATATCCGGAGCAACGATGCCGTGCAAATCATTTTGCACCTCGGCGCGAAAGCCCGCGTGGACATTACCGGTCGAATCGTAATCGACGACCCAGGCAACTTGCTGCAATGGCTGGGCAAAGATCGGGCTTCGGTGAAATTCGCGAACATGCAGGCAGTCAGGGAAAACGGCGAGCTGTTTCAGACCATTATTTCGCAATGGATTAAACACCTTAGATGACATGAAATAAAAAAGCCGGGATTCAATCATCCCGGCCTGCTCGCATTTCAGTATTTGGCGACATACCACTGCGGAAACCGAAGCTTCAGGTTTTGCACTTTCGGCAAATCGTGGTGAACGATGTAGGGATGCGACGGATTCAGGCGTGCGAAATCCTGGTGGTAGCCCTCGGCCATGTAGAAAGCCTTGAGCGGATTCACCTGGGTCACGATTTTGGCCGGGAAACTTTTCGCGGCTGCCATTTGCGCAATGTACGCGGTCGCAATGCGCTGCTGTTCGGGGCTGTTGTAAAAAATGGCCGAGCGGTACTGGGTTCCGCTATCCGGGCCCTGGCGATTCAATTGGGTGGGATCGTGCGCGACCGAAAAAAATACTTTCAGCAGCTGGCCATAGGTGATTTTGGAAGGATCGTAGCTCACTTTTACCGATTCGGCATGGTCGGTAATGCCCGAGCTCACGATTTCGTAATTCGCCGTCATTGCGGAACCGCCGGAATAACCCGACCAGACATTGTTGACGCCTTTGACATGCTCGAAAACCGCTTCCACTCCCCAGAAACAGCCTCCGGAAAACACGGCGATCTGTTCGCCTTTTTTGGCGGCCAGCGGGGCATCGATTTTGGCATTCGGCAGGTTCACGGCAGCTTGGCTGCTGGCACCGCAGCCAGCGACAAGCAATACGCCAAAAACAATTGCAGCCAGTAATTTGCGATGACCCAACGGATATTTCGCTGTCATGTTAAAACTCCATTATTTAAAAAATGATTGCACATTGCGGATGAATTTCGGGCGACGAACCCGACAAGGAACACGGCCTGATTTCATGCTTGCCTACTAGAGGCAACGGATTCGCCAAAAGGTTCGAGCCACACCGGCTTAATCGGAAGAACGGACATGTTCGGTTAACTTTGCTGCATCGCGCTCGCACTTTTACCGATATCGTTTCACAATGGCCGATGCTTTCCAGGAGAAGTCTCCGATGATCGATACACCGCATATCACCGAGTCTGCTGCCCGGCGGGTCGCTTTCATTCATTTGACTGTTGCGCGCGACGAGATTCGCCATGTCATGGGACCGGGCATCACCGAAGTATTGGCGGCAGTCAAAGCCCAAGCGATTGGCCCGACCGGACCGTGGTTCACACATCATCTGAAAATAACGGAAACACAATTCGACTTCGAAATTTGCGTGCCGGTATCCGCGCCGGTATCGCCCGTTGGCCGGGTACAGGCCGGTGAATTGGCGGCAAGAAAAATTGTCGCCCACACGATTTATCGCGGCCCCTACGAAGGCCTGGGTGAAGCTTGGGCTAAATTCATGGGCTGGATTGAAACCAAGGGCTACAAACCCGGGACGGATCTCTGGGAAGTCTACGTTGCGGGACCGGAATCAAGTCCTGATCCGGCCAATTGGCGTACCGAACTCCATCGCCCATTACTGGATTGACGCGCAAACCATGGCCAAAACAAATACCGCGCCGAAGAAAAAAGCAGCGCCGTCGCTTGACGATGAGGTGCAATCGGCACTCGATTGGTTAAAGCGTACCGGTACGAAAACCATTCGTGACGACATGGCGCCGAAGTACGGCATCCATGTCGAAAATGCATTCGGCGCGTCGATGGCGAACATGAAACTTCTCGCCAAACGCCTTGGTACGAGTCACCCACTGGCCGATGCGCTTTGGAATACCGGCTGGTATGAAGCCCGCATGGTGGCCTCGATGGTGGACAACCCGGCCGAAGTAACGTCGATCCAGATGGACAATTGGTGCCGGGATTTCGATAACTGGGGTATCTGCGATACCGTGTGCTTCAACCTGTTTGATCGTACGCCGCATGCCTGGAAAAAATTGTCGGAATGGAGCAAACAGAGCGGCGAATTCCAGAAGCGCGCCGCTTTCGCCCTGCTGTGGAGCCTGACGGTACACGACAAGAAAGCGGAGGACTCGCAGTTCATCAAGGGGCTCGCCCTGATAGAACATGAGTCGGAAGACGAACGTCACTTCGTCAAAAAATCCGTCAACATGGCTTTGCGCGCCATCGGGAAACGCAATCTGGCCTTGAACGAGGCGGCAATAGCTTCAGCGCAACGACTGGCGGAATCCGGCAATGCCACGGCTTGCTGGATCGGCAAAGACGCGCTTCGTGAATTGACCAGTGTCGTGTTGATCAAGCGTCTATCCGAACAACCCATTCTCACTCCCAGGAGCAAGCCATGAAAGACACTCCGAAAGATTGGCCGCGTATTTCATCGGGATTGTATTACCGCGAAGCGGCCAAAATGATCGATTGGCTGTGTGCCGCGTTCGGTTTTGAAATCAGACTAAAAGTTGAAGGCGAAGATGGCCGCATCGAACACAGCGAACTCGTTTACGGCGAAGGTTTGATCATGGTCGGCGAAGAACGCGTTGGCGCGGCTTCGCGATGGAACGTGGACATGAAGAGCCCGCTCTCGTTAGCTGGCGCCAACACGCAAGGCCTGATGGTCTTTGTCGACGATGTCGATGCGCATTGCGCCCATGCCCGCGCTGCCGGCGCGAAGATTGTCGACGAGCCTTCGCTGCATGATTACGGCGAAGAATATTGGGCCGACCGCAGTTACGGCGCGCTCGATCCGGAAGGCCATATGTGGTGGTTTACGCAGCGAGTGCGTGGATAGCCATTAGCGAAGAACGCAGGGTGGGCAATGCCCACCCTGCAAGCTACCGATCCTGAGCCGCCCATCGCCGGATATGCGTCGCCATTTCCTTCACGCCGTCCGTCAGTGCGGCAGGCCCCGGTTGCAGGATGATCGGCGATTTGATTTCGAAAAGCTGGTTATTTCTTACCGCGTTGATATTCGCCCAACCTTCTCGTTGCGCCAATTTTTCCGGACGGAATTTCTTGCCGCACCAGGAACCGAAAATGATGTCGGGGTTGCGTGCAATCACGTCATCGCCATTGGCCATGATGCGATCCTTCGCCAGGCTCTTCTCGGCGCGTTCCGGAAGAATATCGTCGCCGCCGGCAATACGGATCAGCTCGCAGACCCACTGGATACCGCTGATCAGCGGCTCATCCCACTCCTCGAAATAGACTTTCGGGCGACGCTTTAATTCGCCTGCCTGTAACCTGATTTGCTCTAGATTCTTTTCCAGTTCATCTGCGTAGTCATTGGCTTGATTTGCAACACCGACCAGCGCACCAAGCCGCCTGATGTAATCGAGAATGCCGGGCACGCTGCGGTGATTGCTGATCCAGACTTCAACGCCCTGCTTTATCAATGCCGCCGCGATCTCGGATTGGATGTCGGAAAAGCCCACGACGAAATCCGGTTTCAACTTCAGAATCTCGTCAATTTTGGCCGACGTGAATGCGCTGACTTTCGGCTTTTCCTTTCGCGCTTGCGCCGGGCGCACGGTAAAGCCGGAAATGCCGACGATACGATGCTGCTCGCCGAGCGCATACAGCACTTCGGTCGGTTCTTCGGTCAGACAGACGATGCGTTGC
>CAZPCE010000227.1:0-5003 GCA_964584915.1 uncultured Arenimonas sp.
TGATCGAACGCGTTTCAAGACGTTCCTGCACATCGCCGGACACCACGATGATCGGGATATAAGCTTGCGGCGTATGTTCGCGAATATATTTCGCCAACTCCAGGCCGTCCATATCGGGCAGGCGCAAGGCCATCGTGACCAGATTGACGCTACCCGATTGCAATGCGGCCTTCGCTTCTTCGGCGGTTTCGCAGCCGATGAATTCCAGGTCCGGCAATTGTTGACGCAATACACCTTCGATCATTTTGCGCACGACTTTCGACCCATCCACAACCATGATGCGCGGTGTTGCCGTGTCGAACATTTTGAAACTGGGTGTATTCATAAGGTCTTGAATTATAAATCTGTAGGTCGAGTTTGCCTGAGATGATGGCCGCTGGCGAGCCATGCACCCATCCAGCCCAGTATGGCGCTAGCGGCCAGCAGCGCCAAGACCATCGTCAAATCAGGTCCCTGCAGTGCAAAACGGCTGTCATAACTGGCGAGCAAGGGACGCAGGCGTTCGTCCAGTGCAAGCCCGGCAAATAGCGACAGACCCAGGGCCAGCGCGCCTGCTGCCAGGCCGTACCAGAAACCGAGATAGAGGAAAGGCCGCCGGATAAAGCCGTCGGTGGCGCCCAATTGCTGCATCACGGCAATCTCTTCACGGCGGGTGCCGATGTCCAGGCGCACGGTATTGCCCACCACCAGAAGCACGCCGACGCCGAACAGGATGCTCAGGATTTTCAGCATGCGCTCGCCCAGGCTTAGCCAGGCATTCAGGCGTTGTCGCCATTGGCCATCGTGCTGCACGACATCGGCTTCGGGCCATTGTTGCAGAGCTTCAGCCAAGGCCATGCCATCGTCTTTGGGGCGAATTTTCAGGACACTGGGCAAGGGGTTGCTGCCGAGCAGGTCGATGCTTTGCGCCAGATCGCTGAGTTTCCGGAATTCTACGAGGCCTTCATCGGGGCTAACCACGGTGACTTTTTCGACATCACCGCGTTGCTCCAGCTTTTTGGCCAGCGCATTTGCCTGATCCAGCGTCACTTCGGGCTTCAGGAATACGCTCATTTCGCGTGCCGCCTGCACTGTGTCGGACACCCGTTGTACGTTCAGCAACACCATGCCCAAGGCCAGAGGCATCGCCATCGCGATGGCCATCACCCCGACGATCAGGAAGGTGGAAAACGGTTTCGAGGCAATCCGGCCAAGACTCGATAGCAGGGAATACACATGTTGATCGCGCCAGGCGCCAAAACGGGCGCCGAAACCGGAGTTGTTGGTGCGTGTGGTGCTCATGGGGCCAGCTCCTCTGGCGCGATATCGTCCATCAGCTTGCCCTGGCTCAATACCAGCACGCGCTTGCGCATGCGTTTGACCAAGGCCAGATCGTGACTGGCGATAATCACGCTGCTGCCTTGGGCCGACAGGCTAGCCAGCAGGCCCATGATTTCGGCTGCCAGCGAAGGGTCAAGATTCCCTGTGGGCTCGTCGGCCAATAACAAAAGCGGCTGGGCAATCAGTGCACGCGCGATGCCGACACGCTGTTGCTCGCCGGACGACAATTCGCTCGGACGGGTTTTTTCCTTCGATGCCAGGCTGACTTTTTCGAGCGTGACACGCACGCGCTTGCCGATTTCCTTCGAGGGTACGCCTTCAATCAACAAAGGCAGTGCCACGTTGTCGAATACGCTGCGGTCCATCAACAAATGGTGGTCCTGGTGTACCACGCCTACTTGCCGGCGGTGAAAAGCGACCTGGCGGCCACGGACTTTTGCGAGATTTCGGTCATTCACCAGCACCGTGCCGCGGGTGGCCCGCTCGCTGAGATGGATCAATTTCAACAGCGTGCTTTTGCCCGCACCGGAATGGCCGGTAACAAACAGCATCTCGCCGGCATCGACCGCAAAGCTGATGTCGTTCAATGCATTGTGCGGCCCCGCATAGGTTTTGCTGACGGCATCAAAACGCAAGACAGGCATGGGGCTCTCGTAAAGGACAGGCAATGCCGATTAGTTTACGGGTTTTGCTGTGGCTTGAGAAATTCGGCGCGTTCAGCAAAAACGGGGCCGGCGTTTGACTCAAGTCAAAGCGTTTTTTAGTGCGGGCCAATATTATCTGGCCATGATTACACCGCCGCCATTTGACGCCGATCTGCTGCGACGCTACGACCGTCCGGGTCCGCGCTATACCTCCTACCCGACTGCGCCGCAGTTTTCCGGGCAATTCAGCGAAACGAATTTGCTGGAAGTGATCAAGCGCAGCAACGAAGATCCGATTCCGCGTCCGCTGTCCATTTACGTGCACGTTCCGTTCTGTGCCAGCCCGTGTTTTTACTGCGGCTGCAATCGCATAATCACGCGCGATGAAAAACGCGGCGAAAAATATCTGGAAGATCTGCGCAAGGAAGTCGCCATGGTCGCGCCGCTATTCGAAAGCGACCGCGAAGTCATGCAATTGCATTTCGGCGGCGGCACGCCGAATTTCCTGAGCCCCGCGCAATTGGGCGAGTTCATGCAATTCCTGTCGCAGCATTTCCATTTCAGCCATTCGGAAAACCGCGACATTTCCATCGAAATCGATCCGCGCTGCGTGAAACCCGATGACATCGCTGCGCTTGCTTCGATGGGTTTCAACCGCGCCAGCCTCGGCGTGCAGGATTTCGATCCCGAAGTGCAAGAAGCGGTCAACCGCATCCAATCGGTCGAAGAAACACTGGCCGTGATCAAGGCCTGTCGCGATAGCGGTTTCAAATCCGTGAATGTGGATCTGATTTATGGTTTGCCGAAACAGACGCTGGCCGGTTTCGGAAAAACACTGGATACCGTGATCGAAGCGCGACCGGATCGCATCGCGGTTTACAGCTATGCCCATATGCCGCAACTGTTCAAACCGCAGCGGCAACTGGATGAAACCCAACTGCCGACCGCAGAAACCAAATTATCTCTGCTGCAATTGGCCATCGAAAAATTGTCGCAGGCCGGTTACTGCTATATCGGCATGGATCATTTCGCCTTGCCCGAAGACGAGCTCGCCATTGCGCAGGAACGCGGTGATTTGCATCGCAACTTCATGGGCTACACCACGCATGCCGACAGCGACCTGATTGGTCTTGGCGTGAGCTCGATCAGCCATATCGGCGAAAGCTTCAGCCAGAATCCGCGTGACCTGCCGAGTTGGGAGGCCGCCGTCGAAGCGGACCATTTGCCGATATGGCGCGGCATGAACCTGAGCGAAGACGATGTGATTCGCGCCGACCTGATTCAACGCTGGATGTGCCAGGGCGAAATCGACATCGCCAAATTCGAGGAACGGCATGATATCTATTTCAACGAATACTTCGAAGAAGACCTGAAAAAACTGCAAAGCCTTGCGGAAGACGGACTCGTCACCATTTCGCCGACGCATCTGAAAGCCACCTCGCGCGGCCGTCTGCTTCTGCGTATCATTGCCGCATGCTTCGATGCCTACCACATTCCATCCGCTACCGTGCTACAGTTTTCAAAGACCATCTGAAGACTGCGGCGGGGCTTTTGCGATGAGCGTGAAACGACGGATATCGCCCATCGCCGACGACGGCAATGAAATTCGTTTTTGCAGTACCTGTGCCTTTTCAAGCGCCTGCCTGTCGGAAGGGTTCAGCAAGAACGCCTTGCAGGATTTGCATGTGCTGGTCGAACACATCGGTCCCTTCCACGAAGGCGACCATATTTTTCGCGAAGGCGACGACTTCAATGCGATAGCCGCCGTCCGTGGCGGCACCGTAAAAACCTATGTCGTCGATACCGACGGCAATGAACAAGTGCAGGGGTTCTTCCTGCCGGGCGAGGTGATCGGCCTGAATGCAATCCATCACGCCAAATATCCCTGCAATGCAGTGGCGCTGGATACCGTGATGCTATGCCGTTTTTCGTTTCCGAAAATGGCTTTGCTGGCGACCAAAATGCCGGGCCTGCAGACGCAACTGTTTCGTTTGTTGTCGCAGGATATCGGCAAGGCTGCGTTACTGGCCGGCGATTATTCCGCCGACCAGCGCATGGCCGCGTTTTTGATTGCACTGTCACGCCGTTATGCGGCACGCGGTTTTTCCGCGACGCGATTCCATCTCACGATGAGTCGCACCGACATGGCCAATTATCTGCGGCTGGCACCGGAAACCGTCAGTCGCGTGTTACGCCGTTTCCAGACCGAAGGCTTGGTCCAGGTCGAGCGCCGCGAAATCGAACTCACCCAACTCAAGCAACTGGAACAGCTGGCAAGACCGGTGCTGCGCGACTGAGGGAAAAGTGGCCGCTGCTTGATGTAAGTCATGAGGCCTCGCGACAATATCGATAAACATTGCACATCCAAAAAAAGTGGAGATGTGCGATGAATACGACCAGACGCCTCTGGATTGGACTGACGACCTTGCTGATTGTCGGCTTCGGCGTGTTGCTCTGGATGGGTGGCGAAATCCATCGCCAGCAACCGCCAATTCCCGGCACGATTGCAACGCAAAGCGGCCAGGTGCTTTTTACCCGCGACGATATCGAAACCGGACGCACGGTTTGGCAAAGCATCGGCGGACAGCAATTGGGTTCCATCTGGGGCCATGGCGCATTGGTGGCACCCGATTGGAGTGCCGATTGGCTGCATCGTGAATCCGAAGCCTGGCTATCCATTCGTGCGAGTGGGCAATACGGCAAGGCTTATAAATTCCTGCCAGCCGGCGATCAGGCAAAACTGCGTGCGGAATTGCAGCCGGATATTCGTGCCAATACCTATGATCCCGCCACGGATACGCTGACGATTACCAATGAACGCGCACAGGCAATCTCGGAAGTCGCCGCCCATTACGAAAGCCTGTTCAGCAATGACCCGGCCACGCAAAAGTTGCGCGAAACCTATGCGATGAAAGACGGTACCGTCGATACGATGGAGCATCGTCGCCAGATGTCGGCGTTTTTCTTCTGGACCTCCTGGGCTGCCGTGACCAATCGTCCGAATGCCAGCGTGAGCTACACCAATAACTGGCCGTACGA
>CAZPCE010000228.1:0-4946 GCA_964584915.1 uncultured Arenimonas sp.
CCGGCGCCATGTACCCGCCACTGCCGACGGCCAGGCCTGCGGTAGTGATGCGGGTATTGTCCTTTTTCGAAAGCGCAATACCGAAATCGGTCAGCAATGGCCGGTCGGCATTGTCGAACAATACGTTTTCCGCCTTGACGTCGCGATGCACGATGCCGCGCGCATGCGCGTATTCGAGTGCGGACAGCAAGGCGCGCAATACTTCGAAAGTACGGGCTTCGTCATTGGTGAAATCGCGCTGGCCCAAATGGCCTTTGGCCAGATAGGGCAGCACGTAATACATCAAGCCTTGATAGCTGCGGCCCACCTCGTGGATACCGACGATGCAGGGATGCTCGAGTTTGGCGATTGTCCGGGCTTCCTGCTCGAAGCGCTGTTTGCTGACTTCATCGGCCAGCGCCTCGGGCGACATGACCTTGATGGCAACCTGGCGATCGAGCGATTCCTGCACGCCAAGATAAACCTGGGACATCCCGCCTTTGCCAATGCGCCGCAACACGCGATAACCGGGGATGTCCGGCATATAGCTGCTGAGTAATGCAGAGAGTTCTTCCGGGGAAAGCTCTTCTTGTTGCATAGGGCCAACGGCAGTCAGGTGTCAGGGCCCATCAGCATACTGCGCTGCGGCACTCAGGTGAATAGAAAAGTTAAGAAAAAGGAATAAAAGTTAAAATGTGAGCAATTTCACGGTTTGGCTGTGTTGTTTGCCTGATTTTTCGGCGGCTTAAGTCGCACATAGACCTGTTTGCGCACTTTGGCTACCAAGTCGCCCTGGCTGTCGATAACGGCAATGTCGAACCAGCGCAACACTTTTTCATTGCCGGCAGCCGCTTCGCGAAGCTCGTTCAGCACCGCTTCTTCGAGCTTGAATTCGGCCGTTACCAGGCCGCGCCCGGGCTTCACGAATTCGATCTCGGCGGCCTTGTCCCAGACCACGTATTCGCTGCCGAGATTGCGCAGGATCATGATCATCCAGTAGGGGTCCGTCATCGCAAACAGGCTGCCACCGAAATGGGTGCCGACATAATTCTTGTTGTACCAGTGGCTGCGCAGTTCCACTTTGACGTAACGAAAATCATCGCTGATTTTTGTTACCCGAATTCCGGTAAACAGGAACGGAAACCAGATATTCATGAGCCAGCGCAGGCGGGAAGCTTTCATAGTTTTTCAGTTAATCAAGAATAAATATTCATATGGGGGGCATTGCCCGCCGTGTCCGTCATTGATCGATGGTGAGCGATGCCCACCCACAATCAAAAGAGCAGCGACGCCATCTTGCGGCGATACTGGCCGACGAGGTCTTCGTCTTCGACAATCCGGAACGCATCGATCAAGGCCTTGCGCGGCAAACCTTCTTCGAAATTCTTGTTGCGCTTCAGCATTTCGATGAATTGGTCGAGACCGGCTTCCGCCTTGTCCTCGAGCAAATAGCGTACACCGAGATAATGCCGTGCGCGGCAGTCATCCGGGGCGCTTGCGATGGCTTGTTCGAGCACGGATGCCGGCGGTGCGTCCTTCAGAACCGCCGCGAAAGCCAGGCGTGCCTTGGCTTTGATGGCGCGATCATCGGTCGCCAGGTTCGCCGGCAATGCATCCAGTATTTTTTCCGCTTCGACGAAGCCGCCGGTTTTCAGCAACGCCAGCATCAGGTCCAGTTTCAATTCGGCTTTTTCGGGTTCCGCGATGATGGCGGTACGCAGTTTCATCACTTCCGCTTCGGGATCAATCGCTTCGGGACTTATTTCCTCGACAATTTCCGTTCCGGTTTCTTTCGCAGCAATTTCATGATGCTTCAGGAATTCGCGTAATTGGCCTTCCGACAAAGCGCCGGGAAAACCGTCGACGATCTGTCCGTTTTTCAAGAGCATCACGGTAGGAATCGATTTGACCTGGAAATAACCCGCCAATTGCTGCTCTTTATCGACGTCGACTTTTGCCAGCAGAAAACCGCCATTGAATTCGGCAGCGAGTTTTTCCAGGATAGGTCCAAGTGCCTTGCAAGGTTCGCACCAGCTGGCCCAGAAATCGACCAGTATCGGTACTTCCTTGGATTTGAGAATAACGTCTTGTTCAAAACTGGATAAGGCAGCGTCAAAAACAAAGTCGGCAGTAGTCATGTTGAATGCTTTATAAAATCTGATATCGAATAAATGCGGCTGATCGGCTTGTTTACAAGTTAGGGCGCCACTTCCTTGTAGACCACGCCATCTTTCATCACGAAGGCGATCTTTTTGACCAGCCCGATGTCGGCCAGTGGATTGCCTGCAACGGCCACGACATCCGCCTTGAAGCCGGTCTGTATCTGTCCCAGCTCGTTCGGCGCCAGAATCTGCGCCGCGTTGTAAGTCGCGGTTTGCAAAGCGATATTGTTCGGCATGCCGGCTTCGGTCATGTAAATGAATTCACTGGCGTTGCCGCCGTGCGGGCCGACGCCCATGTCGGTGCCGAAAGCGATTTTCACGCCGGCTTTGTAGGCATTGGCGAATGTGGTCTGGATCAGCGAACCGATGCGGGCCGCCTTCGGCCGGACAACATCGGGATAGTAGCCGTCAATTTTGGCTTTCTCGGCAACGAACTTGCCGGCGGTAATGGTCGGTACATACCAGGTGCCGCGCTCTTTCATGAGCTTGAAGATTTCTTCGTCCATGTAGGTGCCGTGCTCGATACTGGTAACGCCACCGAGAATGGCGCGCTTCATGCCTTCCTTGCCGTGTGCATGGGCGGCAACGGAGTAGCCGTAGTCTTTTGCGGTATCCACGCCGTCACGGATTTCCTCAACCGTGAACTGCGGACCGTCGCCGTTTTTTGCATAGCTCAGCACGCCGCCGGTGGCGGTAATCTTGATGACGTCGGAGCCGTCCTTGTAACGTTGGCGAACGGCCTGGCGGGCATCGTCGACCCCATTGATCACCCCTTCGGTGGGTCCGGGTGGCCCGATCAGATGGGAGAGCTCGCTGTTAAGGCCGTTGCTGGGATCACCGTGGCCGCCTGTTGTGGCAATCGATTTGCCGGCGGCATAGATGCGTGGACCTTTGATCAAGCCCTGGTTCACCGCGTTGCGAAGATGCATGGCGACATCGCCGCCCAAATCGCGGACCGTGGTGAAGCCCGCCATCAGGGTTTTATCGGCATAGCCAACGGCGCGAAAAGCGTAATCGGTGTCATCGAGCCGGAAGCCTTCGGAATAACTTTGCGGGCTGGATTCACCCGATAAATGCACATGCATGTCGATGAAACCCGGCATGCAGGTCATTTGCGAGAGGTCGACAATCTGCGCACCATCGACCACAAGCTTGCCGGGGCTCAGTGATTTGATCGTGTTCTTTTCGATTATGATCGTTTGCGCACCGATAAGCGTTGCCGATTTTGAATCGAACACGTTGCCGCACTGGAGCGCTTTCAAATCAGCGGCTTGGGCAGGCAGGGAGGCAGCAATCAACACGGCAAGCAGGGTTAGGCGCATACGATGGACTCCTTGAAGGTTGGCCGATATTAGCAGATGCCACTCGAGCCTGAACCGGTGCTAGTGGTACTCTAAGCGCCTGATTCTCGATTACTTTGAACCTCATGTCCGACGTACAAGACCCCTACGCCTATACTCCCAAGGCTTTAGAAGCGGCTGCGCAGCACTATTGGCAGCAAACCCATGCTTTCGAAGTGAAAGAAAATTCCGGCAAGCCGAAATATTTTTGCCTTTCGATGTTGCCGTACCCGTCGGGTGCATTGCACATGGGCCATGTTCGCAATTACACCATCGGCGACGTGATCAGCCGCTACAAGCGCATGTGCGGTTTCAACGTGTTGCAGCCGATGGGCTGGGATGCGTTTGGTTTGCCGGCGGAAAATGCCGCTATCAAAAACAATACCGCGCCGGCATCGTGGACCTATAAAAACATCGATCACATGCGCGAGCAATTGAAAGCGCTCGGCTATGCGATTGACTGGACCCGCGAGTTCGCGACCTGCAAACCCGATTACTACAAACACGAACAGGCGATGTTCACGCGCCTGTTCAAGAAAGGCATTGTCTATCGCAAAAATTCGGTGGTGAACTGGGATCCGGTCGACCACACCGTATTGGCGAACGAGCAAGTCATCGACGGCCGCGGTTGGCGTAGTGGCGCACTGGTCGAAAAACGCGAAATTCCGCAATGGTTTCTGAAAATCACCGATTACGCGCAAGAGCTGCTCGACGGTCTCGACACGCTGGAAGGCTGGCCGGAATCGGTCAAGACCATGCAGCGCAACTGGATCGGTCGCAGCGAGGGCCTTGAAATAGATTTTGCCGTTGAAGGCGCGGAAACCTTGACGGTTTTCACTACCCGCCCCGATACCCTGATGGGCGTGACCTATGTTGCCGTCGCCGCCGAACATCCGCTCGCGCTGGAAGCGGCGAAAACGAATGCGGCCCTCGCTGCGTTTATTGACGAATGCAAACGCGGCGGCGTGGCCGAAGCCGATCTGGAAACGCAGGAAAAGAAAGGCTGTGCGACCGGTGTATTCGCTGTTCATCCGATCAGCGGCGAAAAAGTGCCGGTCTGGGTCGCCAATTTCGTGCTGATGAATTACGGCACCGGGGCCGTGATGGCCGTGCCGGGTCATGACCAGCGCGATTTTGAATTCGCCCATAAATATTCGTTGCCGGTCAAGCAAGTAATTGCCCTTGCAAACGAAACTTACGATGCCACTCGCTGGCAGGATTGGTATTCGGACAAAACCCATGCCGATATGCGCGTGGTGAATTCCGGCGTGATTGACGGTCTGAGTTTCAAGGATGCTTTCAACAAGATTGCCGACATGCTTAAAACGATGTCGAAAGGTAATCTTCGCGTGAATTTCCGTTTGCGCGATTGGGGCGTCAGCCGCCAGCGTTATTGGGGCTGCCCGATCCCGATGATTTATTGCACGAACTGCCACGCGGTTCCCGTGCCGGAAGACCAACTGCC
>CAZPCE010000229.1:0-4943 GCA_964584915.1 uncultured Arenimonas sp.
GTTCACCATGCGCCGTACCGTTTTGTTTCTCGCTTTCGCTTTAGCCGCCAGCAGTGCCTTCGCACATGACCATGGCGATGACGTCTCCAAGGTCAACGGCAGTATCCATGCCGAAAGCGGCCAGAGTTACGGTGATCTGGATACCGTCAATGGCAGCATCCGCATCGATGCCGGCGCCACCGTGGGTGACGTCGAAACCGTCAACGGCAGTATTTCTGGCGAAGACAAAGCCGTGCTGGCCAGTGCCAGCACCGTCAATGGTTCCATTTCCCTGGGTGAACAAACACGCGTGACCGGAAAGGTGGAAACCGTCAACGGCGGCGTTACCATCGGCAAGCAATCGGAACTCGGCGACGAGTTGAGCACGGTCAACGGCAAGATCGTGATCTATCAATCCAACGTGACCGGCCTTGTCAGCACCGTCAACGGCGACATCACCGTCGGCACCAACTCGCATCTGCATGGCGGCATTCTGGTCGACAAACCGCACGGCCTCAGTTGGGGCAAACAAAAGAAACCACGAATCCTGATCGGACCCAATGCCGTCGTGATGGGTGAGCTGGTATTCAAGCGCGATGTTGAATTGATCGTGCACGGCACGGCCAAAATCGGCAAAGTTACCGGCGCAACGGTTGAAACCTATACCGACAAGATCCCGGCACGCAAAGACTGAGACGCGGCTCACACTAAGGCCAAGCTAACAATTCGCGGGGAATATTCGAGTTATTATCGAATTTAACTCCGGAGGTGTTATGTCGCGTATTGCCTTAGTCTCAGCTACCTGTCTGCTTATTGGCGCCTGCCAGTCACCGGCTCGCATCGCCGATCCGGTGGCTGCGGTCCCGCCGCCGATTACCAGAACGGAACATGGCTTCGGACCCGAGGTATCGACCGAAGACCTGTCCATGCATATCAAGGTACTGGCTTCGGACGAGTTTGGCGGACGTGCCCCCGGGACCGTCGGCGAAGATAAAACCGTCGCCTACTTGACCCAGCAATTCCAGCGCCTCGGACTGAAGCCGGGTAACGGCGACAGCTACGTACAGACCGTGCCGATGGTCGAGAGCCTGGTCAGTCCCGATTCCAGCATGAGCATCCGCCACAAAGGCGGTAGCGAGACATTGCTGATGGGCAAAGACATGGTGATGGGCACACGCAGCGAAAAGCCGGAAGTCAAAATCGACGCCAGCGACATGGTGTTCGTCGGCTACGGCGTGAATGCACCGGAACAGAACTGGAATGACTACGCCGGCCTGAACGTGAAGGGCAAAACCGTCGTGATGCTGATCAACGACCCCGGCTTCCACGTCGGCGACGCCAAATTATTCGAAGGCCGGCGCATGACCTATTACGGCCGCTGGACCTATAAATTCGAGGAAGCCGCACGCCAGGGCGCTGCCGCCGCACTGATTATTCATGATACGGAAGGCGCAGCCTATGGCTGGGATGTCGTAAAGAATTCCTGGTCCGGCGCGCAGTTTGATTTGCCGATCAGCGAAGATCCCGAACCGCGTATTCCGGTGCAAGGCTGGTTGACCGCCGATGCTGCAAGCCAGTTATTCAAGAATGCCGGCCTGGATTTCATGAAAATGCGCGCTGCTGCCAATCAACGCGGTTTCAAAGCCGTGCCTTTGCATGCGCAATTGAACGTCGATTTGAAGAACAGCACCAAGCGTGGCGAATCGCGCAACGTATTGGCCATTCTGCCGGGCAAGACGCGACCGGACGAAGCCATCGTGTATACCGCCCACTGGGATCACCTGGGCACCCACTCAGATGAATCGGGCGACAATATCTACAACGGCGCGATCGATAATGCTTCCGGCGTTGCCGGCGTGCTCGAAATCGCCGAACAATTCACCGTCAACAAGCCGGCCGATCGCTCGGTGGTGTTCCTGTTCGTCACGCTGGAAGAATCCGGTTTGCTCGGCTCGAAATACTATGCCGCGCATCCGGTGATTCCGCTGGCAAAAACCGTCGCCGTGATCAATCTTGATGCGATGACCATGGTCGGGCCGGCGAAAGATTTAACCGTAATCGGCTTGGGCAATTCAGAACTCGACGACTGGCTGGCACCGATTGCCGCTTCGCAAAAACGGGTATTGAAACAGGAAAGTTCGCCCGAAAAAGGCATGTTCTTTCGCTCCGATCATTTCAGTTTCGCCAAGGCGGGCGTTCCCGCCGTCTATGCAAAAGGCGGCATCGAAAACATTGAAAAGGGACCGGAATACGGACAATCGGTGCTCGACGAATATACCGGCGAGCATTATCACAAAGCGGCCGATAATTTCGATCCGAACTGGGATCTGCGCGGTGTGGTGCAGGATTTGAATGCACTGCAGCAGCTGGGTAAAACCCTGGCGAACAGTGACAAGTGGCCGAATTACTACGAAGGCAATGCCTTCCGAAAAGCGCGCGATGCTTCGCGGGCCGGCGTCACGAAGTAAACAAAAAAACCCGGATTGAAAAATCCGGGTTTTTGTTTTGCGGTGTGTTTTTATTGAACGTGGCCCGGGCTACTGCAGGAAATTCTCGATGCCGTCCGCCACTTCCTTCGGCTTGGCCATCATCGGCATATGGCCGCAGCCTTCCAGGATCAGCGCTTGCGAGCCGGCAATACCGGCCAAAAAAACCGGTACCGAACTCACGTCGATCACGCGGTCGTCCTTGCACCACAGCAGCAAGGTCGGCGACCGGATTTTATCGAGCTCCGATTGCAATGCGATCACTTCGGTACCGCGGCCAATGCTGTCGAGCACCTTGGCTTCGAACGCAGCATCTTTGCGGCGGCGCTGCACCATCGCTTCGTCGAATGGCCAGGGCACGAATGGCGGCTCGGTGAATACCAGACGCATTTGTGCGTGGAATTGTTCGCGGGTTTTCACTTCGAACGGATTGCCGCCCTTCAACACGGAACGGGCGAAATCATTTTGCTCGAATTCCACGCCAGCTGCGGACATCAGGACCAGTCTTGAAATCAACTCCGGTTTTTTTGCCGCCAGCAATCCTGCGATATGGCCGCCCATCGAATGGCCTACCAGAATATTGTGGGGCTCGTTGAACGACTCGATGAACCTGCCCAGACGCTCGCTTTGTGCGATCACGCCGTAGTCGGCGTTTTCCAATCGGGTTGTTTCACCCCAGCCCGGCAGGTCGGGAGCGACCACGCGGTACTTCTTGCCCAGTTCACGCATGACCAACAACCAGTTCTCCTTGCTGCCGGTATAACCATGCACCAGGAATAACAGCGGTTTTTCCGCGCTGTTTTCATCGGTGAAACCGGCCTGCAAATAGACCCACTTGTAGTCGGGATCATTGGCAATGATTTTGCTGCTTACTTCTGCACCGGCCAGCCAACGCAGGCGGGCAAACTCGGCTTGCAGGAATTGTTCCGGCATCAGCAATGCCGTGCTTACCGTTGCCACCGACAAACCAATGCCGGCGGCCCATGCGATACGGCGAGCGTGTTTTGCTTTCATCAACCGATTATGGCTTGGCTTTACCGAGCAAAGCCTCTACCGTGCCGATCGTGATCGGGTGATAGCCCGGGCGTGCCGTTGCGAACACCTGCTTGGCAAATGCCAGGCCATCTTTGCTTTCCGTCAGCGCGGTATAACTCGGGATGATCAACTTGCGACGGCCGACTTTGTTCAGGAATGCCGCAATCGCCGGACGCGCCTTCACATAGCCGCTGCGAATCGTGATCGGATACCAGCGCATCGCGATTTCGCCATTCGGCGTGCCGGTTAATTTGAAAACGGAATCCAGCTCTTTCAATTTTTCCGATGGTAATGTTTTGGGCAGGTTATCGAGAAAATGCGACCACTCCTGCGTGCTCCATTTTTGTGCCGGAATTTTCTTCGCCGGCAGTTTTCCCGCAAGCCAATTCAAGCGCGCGGAATCGACTGCTTCGAAACGCGATGAAACCGTTGCGACGGCAAAGCCAGGAATCCCGGGTTCGTATATCCAGGTGTTGAACTCCTTGTCGGTGACGGCGCCCGGTTTCTTGCCCGGTAAATTCTTTTTGTAAAACTGCACGAAGTCCGTCGTGGTCGCCGTACTGAATGCATGCTCATCGAACCAGGAACGCAGGAACGCATCGAACAAGCTACGGCCATAACGCTGTTCCAGGAAAGTCAAAAACCATTGGCCTTTTTCGTAGGCAATATCGCTCGATGCTTCGTCCGGGTCCAAACCCGGTAGCGCCGGCAAGGCTAGCAACTGCATATTCGGCGCAAGCGAATCGACCTCGCCTCTTGCATCAAACTCGCCAATCACGTCTTCCATGTCGGCCAGTTCCTTGCCGTACACTTCTTCGACGATTCGGCCTTGTACGTAAGTGGTGAAACCTTCGTTCAACCACATGTCTTTCCAGCTTGCATTGGTCACCAGATTGCCGGACCAGGAATGCGCCAATTCATGTGCGATCAAACTGGTTTGCGAGCGGTCACCGACGATCACGGTCGGCGTGGCGAACGTCAGGCGCGGATTTTCCATGCCGCCGAAAGGAAACGATGCCGGCAACACCAGAATGTCGTAACGCTCCCAGCGATAAGGCCCGTAGAGTTTTTCGGCGGCGACGATCATCTTTTCGGTATCGGCGAATTCCCACGCCGCTTTCTTGACGACCGAAGGCTCGGCCCAGACGCCGGCACGATGCGAAATGGGTTCGAACACCAGGTCACCGGCGTCTCGGTATCAAGCGACAATCGCATCTTCGTGAACTTCCCGCGCTGGACCGAGGACACGGCCGTGTCGGTGGCCGAACTGCAGGCCGACGGCAGCCTGCGGCCCTACCCGGACGAGGAATGGAACGCCTGGCGCAATGCCCGCAAGTGGTTGGGGTAAAAAAATAGCGGCCAGGATGGGCTGCTAAAAAAAGAGCTTCTAACGCTTTATTGGTAAGCGTTAGAAGCTCTTTTTATGCCTAAAACTACCGTGTG
>CAZPCE010000230.1:0-4932 GCA_964584915.1 uncultured Arenimonas sp.
GAGGAAGAACAGCATGATAACGCTGCCTAATGTGATGATACCTATTTGCTCAGCAGCCACACGTGCAAAGCTAAAGAGGTCGGCAATCGGAGAGACATACTGAGTTGCCAGCAGGAGCATGGCCACTAACCCAAGGACCATTCCCAGCACTGGACTAGAAGTGCGCAAGGCCGTGATGATCGAAATGCCGAAGCGGCGATTGATCAAAATTAGGCTCACGACCCCTAGGACTAGTGCGAGAAAGGCGGTTGAACGAAGCTGTTCCTCTCCCATGCCGGACTGCCAGAAATAGAGGGCAAGCCCCCCGGTCACGCCAAAAGCAACGCTGCCCTGTATAACGGACCAAGCAACCAGCCAGCGTGAGAATAATGGTGTATCCGGGCGGCGTGGCGGCCTGGCCATGACATTGCGTTCATCTTCTTCGGCCTCGAAGGCGAGCGAGCAGATCGGATCGATGATCATCTCCAGGAAGGCGATGTGGATCGGCCCCAGCAGCAAGGGCATGCCGGTGAGCAGCGGAAGCAGCGCCATGCCAGCAATCGGAATGTGCACGGCAACGATGAAGCCCATTGCCTTGCGAAGATTGTCATAGATCCGCCGTCCCATGCGGATGGCCTTGACGATCGACCCGAAGTCATCGTCGAGCAGCACGATTGCTGACGCCTCGCGGGCAACATCGGTGCCGCGACCGCCCATGGCGATACCGATATGCGCCGCCTTGAGCGAAGGCGCATCGTTCACGCCGTCGCCTGTCATGGCTACGATTTCGCCAGATTCTTTTAACGCCTCGACGAGCCTCAGCTTCTGTTCCGGCATGATGCGTGCACAGACGTTGACCGAGCCGATGCGCTGCCTGAGGTCGTCTGCAGACATTGCCGCCAGTTCACCGCCTGTCAGCACTTCGTCTGAATCAATCCCTGCTCGCTGCGCGATGGCGCGAGCAGTCTGTGGGTAGTCACCTGTGATCATGATGATGCGAATGCCGGCTTCATGGCATTGGCGCACTGCATCGGGGACAGAAGCCCGCAGGGGATCCGCAAGGCCAACCAATCCGCGGAAAGTGAAAACGAATTCTTGCTGAGATTTCGGCAGTTCGGCACCCAACCAGCGCGCATCGGCAACGCCCAGAACACGCAGTCCCTCGCTGGCCATGGCATCGATGGTGCCCTTCAGCACTACTTTCTCTTCTGACGTCATTCGGCACAATTCAACGATCGACTCAGGCGCGCCTTTAGTGGCGATGATCCGGTCCAAGGCCGGATCCGTGTTGGCCCACACATTGGACATAGCCAGCAGGGCGGGGGTGAGCGGATAATGATGGTCCAGCGTCCAACCTGCCCCCTGACGTACCCGGACCGTTTCGGGCGCGTATTCCTCGCCAAGCTCGTGAAAAGCTACTTCCATGGGGTCCAGTGGCTGCTCGGCGCTGGCGAGAATTCCGAACTCTGCGAGCAGATGGAATTCGTCGTGCAGCAGGAGTTTCCCCTGGTCGTCATGCGCGAGGATCCGCCCATCAGGGAGACGCAACTCGGCTATCTGCATCCGGTTTTGCGTCAGCGTACCGGTCTTGTCCGTGCACAGGGTAGTGGCTGCACCCAGCGTCTCTATTGCCGCAGCCCGGCGGGTCAGCACCCGATTGCGCGACATGCGCATGGCACCCATCGCCATAAAGATGGTGAGCACTAATGGGAACTCTTCCGGCAACATAGACATGCCGAGCGCTATCCCGGCAAGTGCTGCTTCCAGCCAGCTACCGCGGAACACTCCGTAAAGTAAAACAACGAGCACGCTAGCCGCAGCGCCAGTCGCCGCAAACCACATGACCAGCCGGCGTGTCTGCTGCCAGAGACGGGGCGCTTCAGTTTCAAGCGTGGAGAGAACGCGGCCGATGCGGCCGATCTCGCTTGCAAGGCCTGTTGCAGTGACGACGCACAGTCCCGTCCCGCGCACGACCAGTGATCCCGAATAAACGAACGGCAGATCGTCTCCGCCTGGACGCGCCAAGGCGGTTGGTCCCTCAGCCCCGCAGGCGGTCTTGCGCACGGCAACAGATTCGCCAGTCAGCAGGGATTCGTCGAGGTGCAGTCCGTCGTTTCGCGCGACCCATCCATCGGCGGGTACCCGATCTCCCTCGGCCAGCACCACGAGATCGCCACGCACCACCTCCCGTCCGGTGATGCGCTTCCTTACCCCATTGCGGATAACGAGAGCCCGCGGGCTGGCCAGATCGCGCAGAGCTTCGAGCGCCCGTTCGGTTCGGATTTCCTGGACGACAGTGATGAGGATCGAAAGGCCGGCGAACGCCACAAGTAGCAGGGCTTCTTGAAAGTCGCCCAGGACCATGTAGATGAGGCCCGCCACGATCAGCATTGCCAGCATTGGTTCGCGCAGGACATCAACGAAAATGCGCGTAAACGTGCGCCGCCCTGTACGTGAGAGCTCGTTGTAACCCTCCGTCCGAAGGCGTTCGGTCGCCTCGGCGTCCTTCAATCCGGAAAGCGGAAGTAATGTCTGACTTGCTTTTTGCGTTAACATTTCCGTATTCGTGATAACACTTGCCCTTAAAGAAGTTTAGGAAATTCAAGCTTCGGTCTGACTTCAGTTTGAGGCGCCAATGCACTGCCATTTTTCACAATGCAGTGTTCTTCTGATGTAGCCGGGCAATCCCTAAACCTAAGATCTGGCAGACCTCTGCCATGCGTTCCTCGGGCGTCATATCTTCGGGATGCGGGCCTCCATGCGACCAAGCCCGATCCGGTTGCGGCTGATGGACATGCCGGTTTGCAAAAAGATCATTCACTAACGAGGGCTTTTCGCGAAGATCGCCAAAAGGACTTGCGCCGGAGCGTAGTCAACCCGGATCCAACCTTCTCTGAAGTTTAGGTTATTGAATTATATGAACCGTTGTGAAATTACGAATCTCAGTAATAGGCAAATAGTTCTCATATCGAGATCCTTAATTTTGAAATTAAGGTCGAAGACCTAGATCGCCCAACCTGCTCTTCATCGCTTCCGTTATGGTTCAATTCTTAAGAAACTCTGTAGGAGCCGTCTTCGGGAAGACCCTCAGCGCCAAAAAGTGCGCTTCTCGCTTGGTTGGCACATTGAGGGCATCAGGCGCTTGAATGCGCAGCTTTCACCTCGATTTCAGCGGGAGGTGGATCCGAAAGTTCGTGCACTGGCGATTATGCCGGATCTCTTCGAGGATTAACTTTGGGCTTTTTGCGCTTGCGGTCGATAGCTAAGGCATCCCGCGTTGGCTCTCGATGTTATCAATGATCTTGCCGGAAATCTCTCACTCTCGATGGTCATATTTATCGGGATAGGGTCAATTTGCCGACTGGCGCGCTGCGTTCGGGACAGCGGACTGAAACCCTGTGGGTAGGTCTAACTTCGCGCGGCGAAACTTAATCTGACAAAGCCATCGCCTGCCCGTCAATGCGATTTCGGTAGCTCAACCCTTGGCTCCAGATCTGCAATCACTTTGCGTGCGTCAAAGTTGCTCCCACTGTCCGGCTCCACTCGGCCTCGGCGCATGATTATGTCAGCGTGTGCTACGAATTCCTCAACTGTTGTAACATCAATCGTATCGCCCCAGAATGGCGACCCATCGTATGGTGACCAACTGCGCCACCCCAGCCCGCGACGATAGTACCGCCAGCCTGGTTGCCAATAACCATAGCCGTGCCAAGTACGGTAAGGCGGTTCGAAATAGGTATGCCGATCGGCTTCGGTCGCGCGGCTCTCAACATGGAACCAGTCGTAACCATTCTGCAAAGTCAGCTCGGCGGCGCGGTAAAGCATATATCCTTCGACCTGATCGCGCGAGGTCAAAGTGTTGCCGTCGAAGCTGACCCGGTAGTGCCCTTCACCAAGGCGCTCTTCATAATAGCCGCCGTGAATAGCCTGACCGGCGATCATCTGCTGATAAGGAGTAGCAGTTTGGCAAGAGGTTAGGCACAGCCCCAATACGGCTGACATGACGAGGGTATGAAACGGCATGCGCCGATGCAGCAGGTGCATCGCCATCCTCCTTGATGATAACAATCGCGAGCATAATCGCTCCTTCTAGGTGCACGGCGCACTCCGTAATTGACCTGATCGGCCTAACGCCCGTTGCATAGCTGCGCCAGGAGCGCGCCGGCTTCCGCGTCATCAGCCCTGATGCACTGCTGTCCAATGTAGCGAACAAACCCTGCGGGGCGCAGGTCCAGTATGGCGGCTCGGACGCCCGCGCAGGCATCGCCCACACTGCGGGCGAGGACCTCAATGGGCAAGAAGGAGCGGCAGCTCGCTGTTCGCCAGCATTGAGCGGGTGTCGCCGCCGAAGATCGTCTCAACCGCTGGTGCGTGTCCAAACGCCCCCATGACGATATAGCTTGCGCCGATCTGCGCGGCCTTTCCAAGAAGGTTGGTATAGACGCTATCGCCGGGTTTACGAGGCGCGGTTTCGATCCGCGCGTGGACATCGTGCCGGGACAGATAGGCGGCGGCCGATATTGCCGCGAAAACGCCCTCAGGTTCATCGAGATCAAAGAGGATCACTTCGCTCGATAGCTTGAGAAGCGGCACCGCTTCGCGCAGCGCCTCGTTCGCTTCGCGTGAACCGTCCCAAGCAACCAGGACTGGCCTGGTGATGTCTATCCCCTTTGCATGGGCGGGAACTGCAAGCACAGGACGTCTCACCTTGTTCGCCACGTGGCCGGCCAGCTGACGCAGGTTCGAGAGTTCATACTCGTCAAGGCGGCTCGACAATACGACGAGGTCGGCAAGGCCAGCCTCTGCTTCGATGGTTTCTTCCAGAGAGCCATTCGCTTCGTACCAGTTCCAGGTGACGTCTTCATGGCTCAGACGCGCCTCCAGCCGGGAGCGGTTGGCTGTCTCACGTTCGCGTTCGTCTTCCATCAACGCTGCGGTTCCGTAGCCTGTGTA
>CAZPCE010000231.1:0-4912 GCA_964584915.1 uncultured Arenimonas sp.
AGAAAGACAACAATTACACCGAATCCCCGGAGGAGTCGGGAAAGAATCTCCTTCCTATGCTTGCACAGAAGTTCGTTGATGCAGGGCATCGGATGAAATATCCTATCTTTGCACAGATTAAATTGAACGGGGTTCGGTGTCTTGCCCGGAGAGAAGGGGACAAGATATTCTTTACCTCTCGAAAGAACAAATCTTATGATTCTGCACTCCCGCATCTTGTTGCTCCTTTGTTGTCGATGATGAAACGGACTTCGCTCGACGAAAATTCAATCGCACCGCGTTTTGTCCGTGCCTTGGCAAGAATGTCGTACAGCTGGTGCAGGCGTTTTACATGCGGCAGCAATTCGCCGATCTGCGTTTGCGCTTCCGCATCGTCTTCGCCGATCGCTTTCCACACTTGCGTGTAGGTGAGACGCGCATGCGAATTCATTACCGCTTCGTAGAATTTGGAATGGCGCACCGTGCCTTCGAAATCCATCTGCATATCGCAAACGAAACACAGGCGATCCACTTTCGGTTTCAGCGAACAAATACCGTTTGACAAGGTTTCCGGCAACATCGGCACAACAAAGCCGGGGAAATACACCGAGGTCGCGCGATTAGTGGCTTCATCATCCAACGCGGTGCCCGGATGCACGTAATGCGAGACGTCCGCGATGGCGACGACAAGCCGGAAACCTTCGCTATTGCTTTCGCAATACACGGCATCGTCGAAATCCTTGGCGTCTTCGCCATCGATCGTGACCAGTGCCATCTTGCGCAGGTCAACTCGACGTTGCGTTTCGGCAACCGGCACATCCAAAGGAACCGCAGCGGCTTCGTTCAGCGCTTCGATCGGAAACTCGTTGGGCAGGTTGTGGCCGTATATCGCCATCTCGACCAGACGCGACGGCGTCAGCTTGTCGCCGAGAACGACGAGAATCTTGCCGACCGGCGAACGGCCCTTGCTGGGCGCTTCGATAATCTGGCAAACCACGATCTGGCCGTCTTTCGCGCCGTTTTTGTCGGCGGTGGGAATCATCAGTTCGGCAAGAATGCGTTTGTCGTCCGGAATGACCGAACCGATGCCGGCACGCTCGCTGTAACGTCCGACGATGCGCGTCACGCGCTGTTCGAGCACTTCGACAATCGATGCTTCGCGCCGGCCGCGATAATCGACGCCGGCAACACTGGCCAATACGCGATCACCATGCAAACACTTGCGCATTTCGGCCGGCGGCAGGAATAAATCGTCGCCGCCTTTTTCCGGTTTCAGAAAACCGAAGCCGTCCGGATGGGCAATCACCGAGCCGGCAATAAGATCGAGTTGTTCGGCAACGGCATAACCGCCACGGCGATTCACCAATACCTGGCCATCCCTCTGCATCGCACCCAAACGGCGGCTGAGGGCCTCGAAACGATCCGGCGCAGTGAGTTTGAGTTTTTGCGCGATTTCTTCGGCGGTCATCGGGCCCGGCGCATCCGAAAGAAATTCGGTCAGCGCTTCGCGACTGATAATTGGCTGGGCATATTTGGCCGCTTCACGTTCTGCGTGCGCATCCACTCTCGAGCCGCGCCTGCTGGCGGGCGCGCTGCCTGTTGCGCCCTTGCCCGCTTTTACGCCGGGTTTACCGGCAAACTTGCCCGGTTTTGCAAAGCCCGGCTTCGAATTAGCGCTGGCTCCGGCTTTGATTTTTGGCTTTCCGCCGGTTTTGGCCGAAGTGGCCGGCTTGGAATCGCTTAATTGCATTGAATCGGGCATCCAGGGTGGACGCTTAGTGCCGCCTGACGGCTTTCGTGTGCTTTTTTTCATGCCGCGATGGTAACACCGTCACGCGAAATGCTTGATGAAATGACGGGCATTTGCAGCTTTTCGTTGACATTCAGCCGATAAATGCCTAGATTACGCGCCTCTTTAGCGTTCGCTGAAGCAGGCCCAGGTGGCGGAATTGGTAGACGCACTAGTTTCAGGTACTAGCGGGTAAAACCGTGGAGGTTCGAGTCCTCTCTTGGGCACCAAACATGAAAACCGTCGCAAGACGGTTTTTTTTCGCCTGCAGGAAGTCTGCAATCAGGCTGCCATGGCCTACAATCGCTGTTCAATTATCAGCACCCTTATGCGGCGAGCCCATGTCGGAATCGAATATTCTCGAATTCACCCAATCTCTTATCGCAAACGGAGATATTCAGGCCGCGGAAGATGCCCTGCGCGCGCGTCTGCGATTGCCGCCCGTGCCCGAAGGCGCGTATCTGCTGATGACCGACATACTGATTCGCGAAGCGAAATATGACGATGCCGTGCAGTTTGTCGGCGAGCATCCGGAAAATGCCGATATTTTCGTCAGGCTGCGCGATTATTTCATCGGCGAACGGATGAATGATGCCGCCTTGAGCCTGATTTCAAAGTCCCGTTTTACCGATCCGGGCATCGCCCACATCAACGATTCGATCGCAAAGCAGATAAGCGGCGACTTGCCGGCGGCGATTGCTGCCTGCAACAACGCCCTGCGCTTCAATACCGCCGATGCGAGCGCCTATAATCAACTGGGACGGGTTTTATTCAACTCTGGGCATGCGCCGCAATCGCAATCGGCCTTTGAAAAAGCGCTCGCGATCAAGCCCGACTTTACTCAGGCCTGGCATAATCTCGGCCATGTGTTGCGGGCGCAAAACAAACTCGCGGAGGCGGAAAAAGCCTATCTGCGCGCAACCGAACTTGCGCCCTACTACCGCTCGGCGCTACTGAATCTTGCTACATCGCAATTTGCCCAGGAAAAAAATGCCGAAGCGCTGACCAATCTCAAAAAGCTGCTGTTACTCGACCCGCTGCATGCCGAGGCACACCTGAATTCGGGCATCGGCGAACATATCCTAGGCAATACCGCACAGGCGAAGTGGCATTACGGCAAAGCGATCGAAATACAGCCGAAAAACGAAATCGCGATGCGGAATCTTGCCAATCTGTTCGCCGCGGAATCGGACTTCGAATCGGCGATCGCCTGCTTCCGGCAATCGCTGCTGGCAAATCCGCGAATGGGCGACGTCTGGGCCGAGTTGATCAGGATATACGAGCGCGATAACCGCATGGACGAAGCTCGGCAAGCGATCACCGAAGCCAGCCGGATATTGCCGGACGATGCGAATATTCAATATTTCGCCGCGAAAGTGGCGCGCCGGGACAATCAGGTCGAACGCAGCCTCGCGATATTCGGAAAAATCGCACCGGAAATGCTTCACCCGCGCTACCTGCAACAATTCGAATTCGAATACGCAAGCGCGCTTGACCGTGCCGGCCAACACGAATCGGCATACCGGGGTTTCGAAAAAGCCAACGACACCGCATCGCGCAACGTTCGCGCCAGACAGACGGACTTCAACGCTTTTGACCGCTACATGGATGCGATCGAAGAATGGATGGCCTCGGGCGCGAAGGTCGAAAAATACGAGAAAGAAGAAGACCTCGGCGATGACTTGTGTTTCCTGATCGGATTCCCGCGTTCCGGCACAACGCTGCTCGATGTGATGCTGGACGGACATCCCAAAACACAGACGCTCGAAGAATATCCGACGATCGAACAGGTCGCCTTCTCGATCGACAAACGATTCGGCGGCTATCCGTTCGGCCTGAGCACGATGGGGCCGACGGAGCGCGAAAGCCTGCGTCAGCAATACCGCGCAACACTGGTACAGGAAGGCATCAAGCAAGGTACCGGTGGCGTCATCGTCGATAAAATGCCGATACGCACGATACATGCGGCCATCATGCACCGGCTGTTTCCGCATGCCAAATTCCTGTTTGCGTTGCGACACCCCTGCGACGTGATTCTGAGCAACTTCATGCAGAATTTTTCCGCCAATGAAGTCTTCGTGCATTTCAATTCGCTCGCCGAAAGCACTCGCGTATACGAACGCGTGATGCGCATCTGGAAAACGTCGAGCGAGCTGATGCCGATACCGGTGCATTACGTGAGATACGAACAACTGGTTTCGCATACGAAGCGCACGCTGCAGGAAGTTTGCCGTTTTCTCGAACTGCCGTGGGACGAGGGCATGTTTGCCCATCAAGACACACTGAAGGATCGCGGTCGCATAAAAACCAACAGCTACGATCAGGTGTCTGAACCCATCTACCAGCGTTCCCTGGACCGCTGGAAAAATTACCGCGCGCAACTCGACCCCAATCTGGCTAAAATAAAACCCTATGCCGATTATTTTTCGTATTCACTCGATTAAGCCGGACCGATGAACCCGAGTTTCGTGCACTTGCATTGTCACAGCGAATTTTCGCTGATTGACTCCACGCTTCGCATCGACGAAATGATCGACCAGTGCCTCGCGCTCGGTTTGCCGGCCATTGCGATCAACGACAACTGCAACATGTTCGCGTTGGTGAAATTCTTCAAGGCGGCAGAGGCAAAGGGTATCAAGCCGATTGCCGGCGCCGACCTGTATCTGGCCGAACCGAACCAGGCTCCGTCGCGCCTGACATTCCTGTGCCAAAACCAGCAGGGCTATCTGAGTTTGTCGCGCTTGATTTCGCGCGCCTACCTGGAAGGCCACCGTGGCGATTTTGTTTCGATACAAGCTGACTGGCTGCAACAGGACAACCAAGGGTTGATCATGATTGCAGGCCGCGACAGCCTGCTCGGCCAGCAGATTGCCAGCGGAAAAACCGAACACGTCAAGCAAACCTTGTCGGATTGGAAACAGCAGTTCGCAAATCGGCTGTACATCGAAATTACCCGTACCGAACGCGACGGCGAAAAGGATTTCAACGCCGCCGCGATCAGTCTCGCCGCCGAATACGATTTGCCCTTGCTGGCCAGCAATGACGTGCGCTTCCTGGAACGCGAGGATTTTGCCGCGCACGAAGCCCGCGTCTGCATCAGTAGCGGACGCGTTCTGGATGATCCGAAGCGTCCGCGCGACTACA
>CAZPCE010000232.1:0-4805 GCA_964584915.1 uncultured Arenimonas sp.
GAAGCCCGAATACGGCCGCGCCGTCGCCATCCTGACCCAGGCCGCGATCCGGGAAATGATCGTCACGTCGCTGCTGCCCGTGGTCTCTCCGGTGCTGCTGTTCTTCGCCATCAACGCCATCGCGGGCAAGGCCAACGGCTTCGCCTCGCTGGGCGCCATGCTGATGGGCGTGATCGTGACCGGCCTGTTCGTGGCCATCTCGATGTGCACCGGTGGCGGTGCCTGGGATAACGCCAAGAAATACATCGAAGAAGGCCATCACGGCGGCAAGGGTTCTGAAGCCCACAAGGCAGCCGTTACCGGCGACACCGTCGGCGACCCCTACAAGGATACGGCCGGCCCGGCCATCAATCCTCTGATCAAGATCATCAATATCGTGGCACTGCTGCTGGTGCCGATGCTGACCGTTCTCTGATTCATCACGCTTCGCAAAAAGCCCCGCTTCGGCGGGGCTTTTTTGTTACCCTGAATCCAACGCTCATTACTTTGGAGATCCCGAATGAACAAATGGCTATATGGCTTGATTGCCTTCTGTATCGCGCAGGCGGCTTTTGCCGGCAATTACATACTGACCATCGATGGCACTGCCCACGAAATAGATCTCGGCGAACAAAAAACCGTTCAAACCGGAAAAGGCAGCGTCAAGGTTTTGCTCGAGAAAAAAGCGACCGCCACTTACGTGATCGACGACATTGCGTTTGAACATCCATCAACCATGAACCCCACCGTTTCGGTATTGAGCGACGAAATCAAGCAAGTCCTGCTCGCCCAGGCCAACGGCGACTTGTTCCTGATCCAGCTTTACAAGGGAATGGATGGTTCCGCCCTGATTCCGCTTCTGGAAAATGAAATGACGAAGGAAGAAGTGGGCGTCGGTTACAAGAAAACCGCCAGGGACGAGAAAATAAAACTCGACAATGGCGAAGTGTTGACCGGCCGATTTATCCAGACGGAAAAAAATTCGGATACTTATGCCCGCTACATCGTCGGTTGCCCGATTGCATCCGGAGGGCTGGTTGCGGTTATCCAGATTTCGGATTTGGAAGCCGAAGGCCAAGACAAGGACGTGATGATGAAAGTGATGAAATCGCTAAAGGCAAAATGCAAGAAATAGCGAAAAAAAAGCCCCGCCAAAGCGGGGTTTTTTTTGACTCGTTGCACCGGAAATTATTCAGCCCGCTTCCGCCATTTCCAGCAATGCAATCATCGCTTCGCGCAAACGGGCGTGCAAAGGCGTAAGGTGCAAATCCGCATTCGCCTGGAAGATCACCTTGGGATCAAGATGCTCCAGATCATGGCAGGTGGCTGCCAATTGGCCAGCGCCCAAGGCAAGACAGGCCGAACGCAGATAATGCGCATGTTGACTTAGTTCGTTTGAATTGGCCGCCTTGTATGCGGCATCGATTTTTTTGACGCGCTCCGGCGCTTCGGTCACAAACATGCGCACGAAATCCCTAAACGAGCCCGGTTTTTGTTCATCCAGGGAACGCAACAAGGCGATTGCCGCCGGGTCCAGTATTGCATCGGTTCGCATAATTTCTCCTTCTCGGTCAGCAATCTAGCCTGCTTTTGCAAAAAATGGAACCATCGAAGATTACCTTGTCTTTACTGTCGCGCCCGAGCCATGCCATTTCGCTGGCGATTTAGCGGCAAGCCAAGTATTTGATTTGTGAACAAAACCGATATTGCCGTTTACTCATCGCAAATTTATCGGGCACTCGGAGCATAAAACAGAGGCCGGCGAAAGAGTGATTGCTCGGCGCTTTTGCCGTATCCTGCGCGCTATTGAAAGAAGCAGGAATACCCGATGCCCCTAGATTTAGTGCCGACCGGCAAAGATGTGCCGAATGAAGTCAACGTCATCATCGAAATCCCGAAAGATTCCGAGCCGGTCAAATACGAAGTAGACAAAGCCAGCGGCGCTATTTTCGTCGATCGCGTGCTGACCACGCCAATGCGTTACCCGTGCAATTACGGCTATGTACCGCACACGCTATCTGGCGACGGTGATCCGGCCGACGTTCTTGTCGTGATGCCGGTGCCTTTGATTCCCGGCTCCGTGATCCGTGTGCGTCCGGTTGGCGTGTTGTTGATGACAGATGAAGCCGGCGGCGACGAAAAAATAATCGCGGTGCCGGTGAGCAAGGTTTTCCCTGGCTATGACCATGTCGTCAACGCCAACGATCTGGGTGAATTGGCATTGGCGCGCATCGGCCATTTCTTCGAACACTACAAAGATCTGGAAAAAGGCAAATGGGTGAAGATCAATGGTTGGGGCGATGCCGACAAGGCAAAGGAAATGATTGTCGAAGCGGTTGAACGCTACAATTCCTTGCCCGACAAACCCCTGTTTTAAGCACCGACGAAAAAGGCCGCAATGCGGCCTTTTTTATTGCTTCGGATCAATTTCATGCAACATCTTTCATGAAATTTTCCACCCGCAAAACCTGTTCCTTGACCAGAGGCCAGATTTCATCGATCAAGTGGGCATTGCGCTTCCACTTGTCGGGATGCGGCGGCGTCAAGGTGTGTTGCGACAATGGCAAGTCGGCCAGATCAGTGTCCGGATTCAAACCGAAAGCCGCGCAAAGACGGTTTATTTCCGCCTGCGGCTGCGCGACAAAGGTTTCGTAACGCACTTTTTCGATATTGCGTGCATCCATGTTTTCGAGCGCATCCAGCAATAGTCTTGATGTCGTCGCCCACTGGTGGGCAACGATATGGTGCAGCGGCTTTCCGACCAGGCCACGCCAACCAGGCACGAGCAGCAGCGACCAGGGTTGTCCGGCCCATCCCGGCAATTGCGGATAGGTCTGGAAGCGGCCCGATTGCCAGGCATCGATCATGCTAGACATCACGTGGCGCGGATCGCGGTACAGGTAGATGAAGCCCGCGTCCGGAAACAATTTCGTTAGAAACGGAATCCGCAATGCATTTTTCGGCGTCTTCTCGAGCAGCCGGATCGACTCGGAATCCGCCGGCCGGGTGCCGTCGTGTTTTCGCGAATCCTTGTAGAAATTATCGACCAGTTTTTTTGCTATTTCCGGGCTGCAGTCGGCTTCCAGCAAAATATTGGAATCGTAGTTCCTGCTGGCCGGATTCAGGCTTTCTATCGATTCAATCGCAAGATGGCTTTCTCCGCCGATCGTGTAAAGATCCGGGCAATTGGCCAATGCCTCGAAAAACATCGTCGAACCGGATCTTGGTGAACTGACGATTATCAGCGGCTTCGCGATCAGCGCTGGCCCCTCTGTCTGCGCCTTGACGGAAACACTCGCTGCTTTCGTAGACGCGCCGTTTTCGAGTCCGGAATTTCTGGTTTCGACAAAGCTGACCGGCTGCTGCTCGGTCACGCAGTACGGCAACAAGCTTTGCACGATGGCATTCACCAGCTTATGGCCGTTCAAAAGTGATATATCGGCAAACGGCATGATTTCCTTGCGGAAGTGATCGCGCAACAAACGGTATTTTGGATACCCCGATTCCTGATCCCCCATCTCGGCCCACATCGCATTCCACGACATACAGAAATCCATGGTTTTGGCGGCAAAATCATTGAGCCTCGGGTGCGAAACCGTTTCGCCAAACAGGAAAGAAAAAATGTCGCGCATTTCCCACGGCGTCATCACATTGGGCATGTTGCTGCTTTCATATCGCAGCAGAGGCAAAACCTCGTTGTTTTTGGCGATGAACCGTGGCTTCCAGCCAGGAATATCCATCTGCGAAGGCTTGCTGTCGGACAACCAGGACCAGAATTGTTCGCCGCCGACGGTATCGGCAACCAAATGGATTCTCGCCAATTCGTTGTCGTTCAATACGCGATGCCAGCGCCAGGTATCGAATATCCAGCACTCGCCCGCCGCCATGTTGATCTCTTCATCGCCGCAGGAAAAGCGGACAGTCGGCTGCGTGACGATCGGAACATGCACACGCATACGCTCGCGCCAGTAATAGTGCACATCCACATGCCGCTCGACTTCCGCCTGACCGGACAAACGCATAAGCCGTGTCCGGCCCCAGACGCCGCCGATGGTCTGCATTACCTGCATCAGGTAAGGACATCTGAGCAAATGTTCAGTCGGCTGCATGGGGCCCGAAAGCAGGTCGCTGTTCTTGTCTCCGTAGGGCGTTATCAATGTCAGCGCGTCATTGCCGGCAAACCCCTGCGGGTGCGGCAGCCACGCCGATTCATCTATCGCAGTCACTTCCCGCGCAAGCAATTCCGCATCGAATTTCAGCGGCAATTGTATAAAAGGATGTTCTAGCTTCATGACATGAATACCGTTGGAGATTGATTGACACGCGTTCGGAAAGGAACCGCAGCCCCGATTATATTATTCCGGCTTGTAGACTTCAGCACCCTGCTCCAGGAATTCCTTCGATTTTTCCGCCATGCCTTTCTCGAGCGCCGCTGCGGCTTCAATATCCTGCGCATCGGCGTAATCACGCACGTCCTGCGTGATTTTCATCGAACAGAAATGGGGCCCGCACATTGAGCAGAAATGCGCAACTTTATGCGCTTCCTTCGGCATGGTTTCGTCGTGGTATTCGCGGGCACGATCCGGATCGAGACCGAGATTGAACTGGTCTTCCCAACGGAATTCGAAACGCGCTTTTGACAAGGCGTTGTCGCGTGCCTGCGCACCGGGGTGGCCTTTCGCCAAATCAGCGGCATGCGCAGCGATTTTGTAAGCCATCAGGCCTTCGCGTACATCGTTCTTGTTCGGCAGGCCCAAATGTTCTTTCGGCGTCACGTAGCAAAGCATCGCGGTGCCGTACCAGCCGATCATCGCGGCACCAATGGC
>CAZPCE010000233.1:0-4803 GCA_964584915.1 uncultured Arenimonas sp.
GCCGTCATCACAACGCCTGCGATTGGCGATACCAATGCCGTCAATAACACCGGCAGCGTTTCGACCACGGCCAATTGTGCGGCGAATCTTTCGGTGACGAAAACCGACAGCACTGCCACCGTGGTATCGGGGTCATCGACCGCCTATACGATAACCGTCACCAATGCCGGCCCGGCCGCAGCAGACGGCGCACTGGTTGCCGATACGCCTGGCACAGGATTAAGCAGTTGTGTCGTGACAAGTTGCACGCCAACAAACGGTGCGGTCTGCCCTGCTGCGGGCTTATGGCCGAATCTGTTGACGGGCGGCTTGACGATTGCGACCCTGCCGTCAAGCGGCACGATCGGTTTTGGCTTGACTTGCAACGTCACCGCAACCGGTTTTTGATCCGTTTTTTTTCGTAGGAGGCCGCTTGTGGGCGATGGCAGAAAAACGCGTCGGGCCAAGGGCCCTGCTGCCCATCTCAAATAACTTCCAGCGAAAACTGCCCGGCTCGAGTGCGACTTTCATCCGCCTGTGTCACATGCTCCACCGCCATTCGCAACATGGTCGGCGTGATATAGCCGCGATGCACGCGGTCAATCACCGCCATGTAGAAACGGCCAAATAAATTCGTGCATTGAACTCGCGTACCGAGTGTAAATTCCACTTGATGGGCATTGACTATCTTTACGCCGACGCAGGAACGGAATTTCAAATGCTTGTCGTCGGCGCCCAGAATGACTTGCGAAAAACTGTCGTCCGGATGGGTCAGTTGTTCGATTACCGGAAAGCGGTTCGCGAACAAATGCTCGCGCTGTTTCGACAGCAACGAAGAAACCGGACAGCCGAGCGGCGACGTTCTCAGTCCCATCGGTTTCACCAGCAGGTTTCTGAATGCCATCATGCGAGAAACGCTGGTGGGCGGATTCTCCAGAAAGCCATCGAGCAAGCATGCCAATAATCCCGAAGCGCTTTTATTGGTGGTTGGAATATCGTCGAGCGTCAGGCAAAAAGTATCTTCGTGATGGACTCTTTCATTGCCGAATTGTTTTGTCAGAAGCGAATCATTTGGCGTGGTATCGAGTTCGACAACCGCAGGGCCGCCACCGGTATTCGATGCGAATCCGGTCGAGCCGCGCCATTTGCTCCAGGCCCCGCGCAGCGTGCCCATGCCGCCTCTGTAACTCAGGCATGCATTACTGAGCGCGCTTCCCGCCGGCGCATCGAGTGACAACGAGGTGGTAGGGATTTTGCTGGTATCAAAATCATCCCGTGCCAGGATATCCGCCACATGCTTCGGCAGTAATTCGGTGAGCGATGGAATGCTGGCCTGGTTATTGATGACTTGCTGGCGCAAGGGTTCCGGCAGATTGCCGCCGAGCTCATTGGTGTGGCAAGACAATGCGAAAAAAACCGGATGCGGCGAGTTTTCGACCAATGGAAAAAACTGGTGCCAGGTCTCGCCTCCGAAGCGCACGGTAAACAGGCAGTCCGGTGGAATATTGATGAAGTGCAATGCCTTGACGAAGTTGTTTGGATCTTTTTCGATTTGTTCCAGCGTGGCGCTTGAGAATCGCAACTGTGCGCCGCCGCTTCCGGAGACGGCAGTGAATATCCGGTGTCCGGCATGGCGGTGAAAGGGATGCCCTTTTGCGCCAACGGAAAACGTGTAGAGCGACGTTGGGTCGCCTTTTTCGAAATCGGTACCCGCCAGTTTTGCCGAAGGTTCGTCTAGTTCATCGATAAAATCGTGATGGGCTTTTTGTCGTGCTGACACGCTTTCGAACAAATGATTGCCGGAGCCATGGCCGAGTTGCGCGATCAGCGAAACTTCAACCGGAAGGCCGCCGGATTTCGAAGAAATTTTGGCGGACGGAAAACTGTGAACCACTTTTGTCATCGGTAACACGGAATACCTGCCTGGGTTAATGGCACCCGGAAAAGACTAGTGTTTTCGGAAAGAACAATCGAAGTTAATTGTACGCCTTTGTGAATTATTGCGTAGGTCGGGCCCTGGCCCGACGCTTCGTACAGATTGCGATGATGCGCATGTCGGGCCAAGGCCCGACCTACGATTGTTTTGCCTTCGCAAATGCCGCCGCCAAAGCGTTATTGGGGGCCGGTTGGTTGCTGTTCTCACGCTGCTTTTTCACAGGAGGTGAGAACTTGCCGGATGCGGCCCCCTTCGGTTCATTTTTACCCGATGCATTCGCATTGGAGGTGTCCACCGGATCACTCAGGCGGCGTGTCAGAGCGATGCGTTTGCGTTGCAAATCCACTTCCAGCACCCGTACCTTGATTACATCGCCAGCCTTGACCACTTCGCGCGGATCTTTCACGAATTTATCAGCGAGTGCGGAGATATGAATCAAGCCGTCCTGATGTACGCCGATATCAACGAAAGCGCCAAACGCGGCGACGTTGCTGACTACGCCTTCGAGAATCATGCCGACTTTCAGATCCTTCATCTCCTCAATACCTTCGGCAAAGCTGGCAGCCTTGAATTCGGGACGAGGATCGCGTCCAGGCTTTTCGAGTTCTTTCAGGATGTCTCGCACTGTGGGCACGCCGAATTTTTCATCGGTGTAGTTTTCCGGTTTCAGGTTTCGCAGGAATGCACTGTCGCCCATTACGCTTTTTATTTCACGGCCACAGTCTTTCAGAATGCGTTCGACCACCGGGTAGGCTTCCGGATGAACGGAAGAAGCATCGAGCGCATTCCTGCCATCGGCAATGCGAAGAAAACCGGCGCATTGTTCAAAGGTTTTTTCTCCGAGGCGGGATACTTTCAGCAAGGCCTGTCGTGAAGAGAACGGCCCGTGTTGATCACGGTGCGCAACGATGTTTTCCGCGACTACGGTGCTCAGGCCCGACACGCGAGCAAGCAAGGCGGAAGAGGCGGTATTGACGTGTACGCCGACCGCATTCACGCAGTCTTCGACTTTTGTATCAAGTGCGCGTGCCAGGCGGTAAGGATTTACGTCATGCTGGTACTGGCCAACACCAATCGCTTTCGGTTCGATCTTTACCAGTTCGGCCAGCGGGTCTTGCAGGCGGCGTGCAATCGACACCGCGCCGCGAATACTGACATCGAGATCCGGAAATTCCTTCGCTGCCAGTTCCGATGCTGAATACACCGATGCGCCGGCTTCGCTCACGACGATTTTCTGCATTTTCAAATGCGGGTTTTGCTTGATTAAATCGCCGGCGAGCTTGTCGGTTTCGCGTGATGCCGTGCCGTTTCCGATCGCGATCAGTTCAACCGAGTGTTTCTCGCAAAGCAGTTTCAGGCTGTGTAGCGAAGCATCCCATTGTTTGCGTGGTTCGTGCGGATAAATGGTGTCGTGCGCAACCAGCTTGCCGGTTTTATCCACGATCGCGACTTTCACGCCGGTGCGAATTCCCGGATCCAGGCCGAGTACCGTGCGTGCACCTGCAGGTGCGGCGAGCATCAGGTCCTTCAGGTTGTCGCCGAAGATGTTGATGGCCTCGGCTTCCGCTTTTTCGGTTGCATGGCTGAATAGATCCAGCATCAGGTGCAAATGCAGTTTCGCGCGCCAGGTCAGGCGGCAGGCGTCCATTAGCCATTTGTCGGCAGGGCGGTCGAGATTTTCGATGCCGGCGGTTTTCGCAACACGGCCCGTCGCATAAAGATTGCCGGCTTCGATGTCGGCGCCAGGATCGAGATCCAGATTCAAAATTTCTTCGCGGCGTGCGCGCAGCAATGCCAACAGGCGATGCGATGGAATGTTGGAGAGCAATTCCTTGTGATCGAAATAGTCGCGGTATTTTTCACCGACGGTTTCCTTGCCCTCGGTCACCTTGGCGCGAATGACGCCTACATCGCCCATCCATTGCCTCAATTCGCCGATCAGTGCGGCATTTTCGCCCCAGCGTTCCATCAGGATCGAGCGTGCGCCTTCGAGTGCCGACTTGCTGTCGTTGATGTCGTGGTCGGCATTGAAGAATTCCGTCGCAAATTCTTCAGGAACCCGTTGCGGATTATTCAGCAGGCCGTCCGCCAATGGCTCGAGTCCGGCTTCGCGTGCGATTTGCGCGCGCGTACGACGCTTAGGTTTGTAGGGCAGGTACAAGTCTTCCAGGCGCGCCTTGTTGTCGGCGGCATTGATGTCGTTTCGCAATTCATCGGTGAGTTTGCCCTGTTCCTCGATGCTGGCAAGAATCGCCGTGCGGCGTTCTTCCAGTTCGCGTAAATAGCGAAGACGGGTTTCCAGATCACGCAGTTGCGTGTCATCGAGGCCGCCGGTCACTTCCTTGCGATACCGTGCGATAAACGGGACGGATGAACCTTCATCGAGCAGGCCAATAGCGGCAATAACTTGCTGGGTTTGCGCCTTGATTTCCAGCGCAATGATTTCGGCGATTTTCTTGTTATGCATTGTTTGTTTTTTCTGTGAATGAACAGGGTGCGCACATTGCGCACCACTTCAAATCGGGGGATGGCAGGTGGCGTGCGATACGCGCGCGGTGCAGCAGGCCATGTTGTTATGCCGGACTGCCGTCCGGGTTTTTATCCAGCAGCCACAAACCGGCCCATAACTTCGGATCCATCGAATAGCCCTCGGCAATTTTTTGCGTCAGCCAGCGCGGCGCGTCTTTCACGGGCACTTCGTGCACGGTGATATTTTCGCTTTCATCACCGCCGCCGGCATGGATGCGAACGAGTTTGCTGGCACGTGCGAATGCGATCACTTCGTTGCTCATGCCGGCCGAGCTGGGGCCGATCATCAATACCTTTACTTCGTCTGCCTGCCAGCCCGTTTCTTCGAGCAGTTCGCGTTTCGCGGCGATTTCAATCGT